>NZ_JBISCC010000126.1:0-266595 GCF_044385915.1 Thalassobellus citreus
GGCTTGGGTTTCTGACCTGAAAGGACTCAGAAACCAAGCTTCTTTTTCCGTTGTCTTTTTGGGAAAGTGTCCTAATTTTTCCAGTGCTTTTTCCACTGGAAAATTACGGGCTGTTTCACAATTTATTTTTCTTTTCATAAGCCAATGTGTTTTTGGGTATTTTTTTAATGATTTGATGATTTTACTTGTTAAGTCTTATAAATACTAGTTTTTTTTTAAATCATCATCATTTCAGCATTATTAATTTTTCATAGCATTATCCTGTCATCATTATTTTTTTGATGACAAAATGATGACAAAACGATGACAGCCTTAGCCCTTGTTTTTACTAGCCTTAGCACTATCTCTCATCGTTTCATCAAAAAAAGCACATATTTGGTGACTTGTTTTTCTTTTCATCAGCAGTTTTTCCAAGAAATGATAAATATCCGCCCGTATTGCCTGTAAACAATACACTTCCACATCATCGTTTTGTCATCGTTTCATCGTTTAGCTAAACTTCACAGAAATGTTCCGTTAGAAAATCCTTATTTATAGAATAGTATCTTCCCTTGGCATCTACCAAACCCATCCCTCCATCCTGCCAGATCATTAATTTCCTATAAGCCATAGAGTTTTCTTGATTCGTAAGCTTCCAGTCCTTTTTAATAATATGCCTTAATTGGGTAAGATCCGTTTTGATACGGGTACAGCTCAATAACTGAAGAGCATCTAGTGGACATAAACATATTTCTTCTATCTCCAAGGTATCCATAGCACTAAGAAGAATACTAGCAAGTTCTTTCTCTACACGATTTCTATTGTTCTGCATTAAGTTTTCCAAAGCCTTGGTTTTAATTTGTGAAGGAGAGAACCACATTCGGGTTTTATTTGCACTCATCAATTTTCGATGTTGCAAATGGTAAAGAAATGCAGCTATCTCTGATTCCAAGTATTCAAGAAATTGTGTTTCCTCTTTTTTTAAGGAAGGTATTCTCAATACCCAAAAACGAGTTTCATTGTTATCTATCTTAATAAAATTATCCTCGTTGTTACTACAAAGAATAAACTTTCCAAAGAACTCTACTTCTCTTTTGTCTTTGCCCTTGGCTTCAAGTTTATTGAAATTGGTTGTACTCAAGTACTTAATTCGTTCAGTCAATTCTTCTTTATTGAAAAGCACCTCGTCTATACAGATCAAAAGCTTATTCGCCCAATCCGCATTAAATTGGCTACTGAAGCTGTCATTGGTTAAATAAGTTAAATTATTATCAAAAACCATTTTTAACCATTTTAAAAAGGTAGTCTTACCTGTAGACCGCTCCTTTGATACCAAACATAATATGGGTAGTATTTGGGTAGGCTTTTCAAATAATAACTGTAAATAATCCATCCCAATAATCAACTGCTGACCAAAAATATGATCCAATAACTTTAAAGTATAAGGAAAATCGCCTTCTTCAAGTTTATGAGGCAAAGGAGCATAGGTATTATAGAAACCATGGCATTCCCGTTGAAAATTAACATGGCTCGGAAGACAGGTGAATCCATCATATTTTTTAATTGTACCAATAAAACTTCTACCATGGTCTTGTCGAATTGTCTCCAATGTCCATGGCATAATGATTTCGTTAAAATGCCCAGCAATAGTTGGGACCTGTACTAATTTATAATAACACGTTCCCACTCGGATGTATGTTGCATCTTTCATAATCTTGATTTTCTATTTTGCAGCATCTGCTTATTGAACTGCAATTCTAAAAATTCATCAGACAGATTGGATTCTCCTAAAAGCCATTCATCAATTTCTGCTTTACTGAAGAATAGTTGACGGATGTGTTTGTTCTTACCTGTTGGTATGAGTTTTAACTGCGAGAGTTTGTATATTTTGCTCTTGGATAGTCCTGTGTATTTGACAAGGTCATCGATATTAAATACTTTTTTGGTATGTGAAAGCAGTCCTTTAATATCCTGCAACAATTCCACAACATTTTCTTGCTCATTCATAATCTTTATGTTTAAGAATTAATAATGAGTAAAAGGCCTTTCACTTTGATTGTACAGAACAAACATATGACGTTAAATGCAGTAAAAGCAATAGAGAAATAACGATTGCTTTAGTGATTCCCTAAGTTTTCTCTATAAAAATTCCTATAGAAATATTAATCACCATTTTACCCAATAGTCAATACACTTATGTAGGAGCCTGTTTGAGTCAAAAACGGAAGGATCTGATTACTTGCTGCACATCCCTTGAATTTTTATGGAGGCGTACCCAAGACTATAGTATCAGACAATTAAAGTAGGCAGTAAATATGAACCGTCGATGAATAGAAGTTTTAATGATTTTCCTCAGCATTACAACTATTTTATCAAACCTGCAAAAAGCTACCCTCCCCAAGATAAAGTCTCAAAGAAAAACCCTTCCCTCTCATGAATTACTATCGAATCAAATTAATTTGATTATCAGATAGTTATGGTTTTTTAATATCTTAATAAACATCGAGCCATTAAGTTTTTGCCTGTACTTTTCGAATTTTCGAAAGTCCTTGTAAAAAATATATTGAGCTTACTTTTGAGAGATTTTTGCGTTTATTTGCTTATATAAAAAAGTATAATTCCTGTCATTCTGTTATTAAAATTTGTATTTCTTTAGGTATTGAAAATCATTTATTACCGAATGAATTTATAGCTTCGATCAACCCTTCTACGGATCATTATTGGAAACAGGATAATCCTGATAAATACATGGGTGCTGAATTTGCTTCAACTATTAATCACAATCTAGACGATTTACAATACTTTCAAGATAGACCCATACTATCCAATACTATTATTCAAGAAGTTGATTTCTTTGTTCATGATTATAATAATGTACGACCACATTACGAATATCTTATCTATACACCTAATGAGATTTACAAAAACCCAAATTAAAAAAACATAAAGCCTAAACTTAAAAATGCTTTTCTAAACAGAATAATTGATGTATTTAGTATTCTTTTTCCACTTTTACGCATGAAAGGGAGCCGCAATGCGTTAATTAAATCTATCGCATAAAAAAACTACATTCTACCTCTAAAATGTGGATTCTCTTTTTATTTCTTACTCTTGCTGCCACTAATTGTAAATTAGCGGTAGCCATTACTTTGATAAACTAGCACCATCAGGGGTATTTAGTTAATCATTGTTACTTTGCATCGACAGCATCTCAGAACCATTCGGAAGGTATAGCTTATTAATTTTAAAATCTTCTTCTTTTCTTATTATCTCCATTTGAAGAAGCTCATAATCTACTTCATTATATGTTTGATAAATAATATATCTATTCTCTAATTTCGTATCACTATTTTTTATCTTTAAGTTATTGATAAAGTTTTCAGGGTAATCTTGCCCATTAATGAACGGGTTATAATCTAAATATTCGTAAGAATTATATATTTCTAAAAATTTTACTGAAAAATATTTATCCAAAATAGCCTCAATTTTTCCAGGAGTAGCCTTCACTTTATCTAATTCAAAAATATAATTCTGGTAGAAAGATGTGATAAATGATATTTCTGGTGGAAGTTTCACTTCCTTTTCTTTAATTGTGCTTATTTCTAAGCTATGCTTTTTGGAACTTTCTAAATTATTATCTTTTATTTTTTTAGTTTTTTCGTTTGAATCATTTTTACAAGAAAAGCTAAAAACTTATAGAATTAAAAATATCCATTTGTACATAATTTTTTAAATTTTAAAATTATCGAAATATGTTATATGATGGTTCATTTTTACTATAGCCAGATCCTGGCCAAAAATCAGATTGTTTAAAATCAGACACCCATTGAGTCCCATTGTAAATTTGAATATGTCCATGCACACTTCCTCCTGCATACGATTGTATTACAACTATATCACCAGCCATCGGCACATAATTCTCAGGGTTGTCTAAATTTTGAATTGATGTATTTAATATAACTTTTTCCACTTTTAATCATAAGAGGGAGCCGCTCGGAGATAATATACATTAATTCCATTTTTGTTAATTATTATAGTATCTCCTCTAATTGATTTAATATTAAGTATTAGCGAATCTTCATTACTATTTTCAAAATATTCTTTACGATAGAACTTTCTTTCAAAGAAAATCAGTTTATTTTCTTCGTTATTTATATAATACTTTCCCTTCTCAGCTATAGTATCTGTTGCAGAAGACATACCACAATCATTATATCCAAAGTAGAGACCTTGTCTTGTGAATTCAACATAATCTGGGCAGTCTACCATAGAAAATTTGGAATAAAGCCCCTTATAACCATAAACCCCGTCTAAAAAAGAGTATAAGGAATCTTGAATTTTTTCCTTATTAACCTTTTCAGAGGATATTGATATTTTTTTTTCTTCATTTTTACAAGAAATAATCAAAAAAATCATTATTAATAAAAATTGTTTCATTAATCAAAATTAAAAAAGTTAGTTGGATTAATAAATTCAGCACCACTATGAATTTGTACATGTACGTGAGGAGTAATAGTAGCAGGATAACCCAAACCTGATAAATCTGCAGCTGTACCTAATACTGTTTCCCCTCTTGTTATATTATAATTAACCCAAGGTCTTATATTGTTTAATCTATTAACATAAAGAATGTCTATTCTTTCGATTCCTAAAGTAGTATCTGAAGGAAAAATTTGTAACATCGGAATACCACTAGTCCTACCTACAAAATTTCTTACTACACCATCAATAGGAGCAGTAATATCTTGACCTACAATAGTAGTTATATCAATACCTGCATGAAGTCTAGAACCTCCGTCTCTGCTTGCATGAAATTCACCCGAGCCATGTCCATCTTGAGTTCTAATTACTCCATTTTCTGTTGGATTAGCAAGAGTTGAAGAAGAACCTATAACCACTTCGGGCAATCCAGCATCAAATGCTTTACTCACTTCATTTGTTTTAAAATTAAAAATGTGTCCTCCTTCCATTAGATAAAACTCACCTGGTTTGTAATAAGACTTACCAACATAAGTTTCTCCTTTACCTAAGAAATCTTTTGCATTTTCAGCAGTTAAATTAGAATCATATACATAATTTCCATTTTTATCTTTTTTCCAATCATCTGCCTTTCCTCCATCTGGGTCAATTTGACTAATTGGATTATTACCCATCCCTAAGTAAGGCGAGTGATACTGCCTATAAGGGTCAGTAGTGAGCCATCTCCCAATCCTCGCATCCCACAATCTCAACTGAAACGCTTCTTTCCCTGTCTCAGTATCTTTTTCTTGTCCTTGGTATTTGTAACGGTATTGGTTTGGTCCCATATCACGATTCGGCATTGGCATCCCAAAAGGATAGTAATCGGTATAGCTTAACATTAGCATATTGTTATTACTGTCTTTACCAATTACAGCCCTTACATTACCCAAATGGTCGGTAAGTTGATATAAACTGCTATCATCTACTCGCTTATATACACCTATACGACTTGCTCCATAAATAGGTTGCTCTTGTATAGCATTACCATTATAAATAGCCATAACACTACCTGCTGCATCGCGTACATAGTATTCCGTTTTTGTCAATGAACCTCCCTCTTTATAAACCTGTTTTTTTACTCTATGTCCTCTATCATTATAAAAGAACTTAACCAAAGGTACATTTTTTTTAGATACCTCGGTAACTAAACCTCTAGCGTTATATATATATCTAATAATATTGGTTGGGTCTTCAACTGTAGCATTTTCATGGTCTTCTATTAATTGCCCAATACTATTGTATTTATAATTATTCCCGTTTTGATCGCCAATATCATCTGCGCCTGCTACCTTGCCTGCTGCATCGTTTACTCGCTTTAATTGATTGGGTTTAAAATCATTATCTGCATCAATTGGATCATCATAATACTCATAACTTAAATCGTCCATAGCATTACTACCATTTTCTGTATTTTTGTTACGCTTAAGGCTTTTTATATTACCATTTGAGTCGTAGGTAATACCTTTAACACTATAATCGCCATTATTTTTTTGACTAAAACCAGCTAGAGTATATATTTTTGCGGTAGAGTTACTACCAGATTGAGCATGAAAACCAGGTTGTAAAGTAATGCTATTGGTTGCTTCTAAATTAAGCGTATTTCCATTAGTTATTACTGATGTAGTGTTTACATTGGCTTGCAAATTGGTGTTGGTAGTATTTCCTGTTATAGTATGTTCTCCATAAGTAGCACTTTCCAACCAGTTGTTTTTATTGTATTGATATGTATAGGTGTTTTCTTTAGCGTTTGGTAATGCATTGCTATAAGTATTCCAACGTGTGGCTTTTATATTGCCATTAAATTGATCGGTACCAAAAGTAGTACTTGTTATGTTACTTCTTTGGGTACGCGCATAATCGTTTTGGTTGTAATCTATAAGCATTCCAAAAGCGTCATTATTATCATGCCCAGGATCTTTAGTAGGGCTTAAACTAGGATGGTTAATAGCTTTTAATTGTCCGCTTAAGTTATATACATAGTCTGTTCCTTGTATGCCTCCTAATAATTCTTTACGTTTTAAAGCTCCAGTTTCATAATATTTATAACTTTCTTGTTCGGTAAAATTTACATTATCTGTAGATGTCTCTACACTTGTTAATTGATTTGCTTTGTTATAATTATATTTATGTACAAACATATCTGAGCTATTATGCTTTTGATATATAACTTTTGAGACTGATCCTGTAACATAGTCGTACTCATAATCTATAGTTTTATAACCTAATCCCGATATTTCTTGTACCAACCATTTTACACGCCCATACACATCATAACTATACCATGTAGTGTTGTCGCCGTTATCTGTCATGGCAACATTACCAGCTAAAAATGTTGGATTAGTATAGTCGCTATGTACATAATTTACTAAAGAACCTGTAGCTTCATCGTAACGTGTTGTATTCTGTTCTTGAGGATTATCTGGATAATTATCTGTAGGCCCTGTTGTATCAACTACATTTTTTAAAGCAGATTTAAAAGGATTTGTAATAGTAGTACTATAAGGTTCTATATAATCTCCATAAATATCGTCTATATAAACACCACTAGCTATTGGTCTTCCTAAGTCATCATAATTTGTGTATGAGAATTCTTGGTTTTCCCACTGTTTCGTATTAATGGAGAATCGAATTTGTCCGTCTTTTCTATATAAAAACCATGCTTTACCTTCATCGGGGCTTGAGGCATTTTGTAATTGCCCTAGCGTATTATAAGCAAATGTGCTTGTTAAAGCGTGATTACGAGTTGGCGTGGTTAAATTTAGAGTAGCATCAAAACCTTCTGGTTGTACACTTTGTGTAAGCCTACCTGTTTTATCATAAAAATTAAGACTATAATCGTAATAATTAACGTTATATCTAACAGCTACATTTGTAGCAGGTTGTACTAAGTCTATAGTTCCATTGTTAATTTTAGTATATGGAAGTTTATTATCGGCAGAACTGGTAACCTGTTCTATTCTGTATATACCAGCTTTTAAATAATAGAAACTTGCCGTAATTGGGGTGTCTCCATTAAGTTTGGTTTCGGTTACAAGGTCGAAAATATTGAATGTTGTGCCACTAGGTGCTACAAAATTTATATTACCATTACATCCTACAGGAATATGTATATCTACAAAACCTTGTGCTCCTATGGGAGACAGTACACTATACTTTTTTCGATTAGGGTTATCCTCATTACCACTGCGTGCTGCTGCCAATGTATTACCATCACTATCTGCAAATACCACGGATTCTATACCGTTAACATCACGCATTATTGTTTTTGTTGCTTTTATAAAATCTGCCTTAATATAAATATCTGTACAAGTATTATATGGCCCACATGATACAAATCCTAAAAAAGTAAAGATATTTGGGTTTGTTACTTGGGTTTTATTTATTATCTTATAATAACCAAGACCGCTACCCATAACATTTATCTTGTAAATTTTATTTATTTGATACTCGATATTTTGCTGAATATCTAATTTAACTTTTATTAAAGCAGAAGCTGTATTTAATGAACAATCATCGATGTTAACAGGTGCAAGATCATACATGTAATAATAATGAGGAGCTATAGAGGGAGGTGAAACACAAACGTCTTCTGTTACTTTTTGAGATGGAAAATGACTACTTCCAAAAGCATAATGAAGCTCTTGTGCTACTGGCATATTAAACGAATACCCTTGTACCCATTTATCGGTTCCGTTTACTTTTACTTTATTGCCACCTATAGTTTTTAATACTGTTCCTGGATTTAATTTGCTATATATGGAACGAGAAAAAGGATAAGATGTTACATCTTGATATTTTTCATGTGAGTTATAGTTACTATAATACCAACCTAATGTATTAGATTGATTTGTTCCTCCTACAGTACTGGGGCTTTCTAGGCTAGAATCAAAGTTTGCCGTTGTATATGGATTATTAGAACTATTTCTAAAAAAGTCTAGCTTATAACCAAAAGTTTTACCTATTGGCGCACTTAGTGTTTGTAATGCGGGTCTCCCTTGATAATCGTACATGGTTTGTGATGTCCAAATAGAATCTGACAACACATCCCAAGATTGGCTTTGAGTTGCTTTACCTAAAGTGTTAAAATATCCCACACTTTTTGAAACCGTATTTCCATTTAAATTGTAATTAACACTACTTATCCAGTTTATAGTATCTGATGGATTTGGTGCGTTTTCTTGTGACCAAATTAGAGTTGTGCTCAAAAGAAACACCAATAATGTTTTTATAATTATATTTTTCATATTAAAAAAAATTAGGGATTGGCTCTCCAAACAATACTTACTTTTGACACGTTACTATTATACCCATCAGTATGTTTTAACATGTAAGTAAAGGAATCTGAAAAGGCGTCATGAAAATTCGTGGTTTTATAGTATATATAATCATTATAAATACTTAGAGGGTCAGCTTCTATAACCTTAAAAGTTCCATATTTCGGTGGTTGCACAATAATAATTTCAACTTGATCTTTATTAGGTATAATATCATTGGTTAAAACTCTAATGTAAAAGCCCTCATTAACATAGTAGAAAGAAATTACATCGTCATTTGTAATGATTATATCGTTGTTTTCATTATTTGGATTGCAAACATTACCCACACCATCATTATCATCATCTAATTGACTGGGGTTATAATGATTAGGACAATTATCATTATCGTTTAAAATACCATCACCATCTAAATCATTATTGTTAACTAAATCACAAACATTTCCTATGCCATCTGTATCTTCATCTGCTTGGTCTGGATTATAATTATTAGGGCAATTATCATTCACATTTAAAATGCCATCATCATCTGAATCATTATTGCTAGTTGGTGAACAAACTAAAACTGTACCCAAAAGAAATATCAATAATATTTTTATAATTGTATTTTTCATATTAAAAATCTTAAGGATTGGCTCTCCAAACAATATTTACATTTGAGACGTTACTACTATACCCGTCAGTATGTTCTAACTTATAGGTAAAGGAATCTGAAAAATTGTTATGAAAATTTGTAACTTTATAGTATATATAATCATTACGAGTACTAAGAGGGGCGGCTTCTATAATCTTAAGAGTTCCATATTTCGGTTCTTGTACAATAACAATTTTAACTTGCTCTTTATCAGGTATAATATCATTGGTCAAAATTCCAATTGTAAAACCTTCATTAACATAATAAAAAGAAATTAAATCGTTATTTGTAATTATTACATCGTTTTCATTATTATTTGAATCACAAACATTACCTAAACCATCATTATCGTCATCTTCCTGATTTGGATTATAATCATTAGGACAATTATCATTACTATTTAAAACACCATCTCCATCAGTATCGTTATCATTAACCGTATCACAAACATTTCCTATTCCATCATTATCATCATCTTCCTGATTTGGATTATAATTACTTGGGCAATTATCATTATCACTTAAAACACCATCTCCATCGGTATCATAATCATTAACCATATCACAAATATTACCAACACCATCATTATCTTCATCAGCTTGATCTGGATTAAAATCATTAGGGCAATTATCACTGGCATTTAAAACACCATCTTTATCAAAATCGTTATCATTACAATAGTCTACAATGCAATCGCATCCTGCATAATTATTTTGAATACCTTGATAATTATATTTATTTTTACTAGAAACCTTAAAACCTCCTATATTATTACCTTGATTAGCAACCTCTGCGTAAGATGTACATAATCTTCCTGCTGCATCATAACAAAATACCGAAGCCATGTTGTTTGCTCCTAATATGGCTATAAGTTCATCGGTGTTTTGGTTATACACATAACTACTCATAGTAGATGCAATTGGGTGCATTCTAAAATCGTCAAAATAATTATCAATGGTTCCTATTGCTTTTACATCTAAGTTTAATTTAGTTCCAGAAGCTGTAACTGTATAATTATATTGTTTCCAACATCCTGCATCAACAGTTTCAGATGCTGTCTTCACATTCCCGTTTACAGTTAAAGTAACTCCTGCATTGCTTAATGCATTATTTTCTTTAACCCAAAATGATACGCGATACTTTCCTGGTCGTAATGCATTTAAACTAATATCGCTATTAACTGCCTTGTTAATTTCGAATACTTTATTTGATGTATTTGTGTTTTTTACACTCCAACTTCCTGTATGCGCTTCTTCTTGAGTACGATAATTTGCTCCTAATACATCTCCTTCAAACGTATTACCTTTATATACATATTCGGCTCCACTATAATACATCTCAGTATATCGAGCATTACCTGCTGCAATAGTCTTACTAAAATTATCAGCCATTTTAGAGGCTGCAAAAGTGCCATTTATATCCATGGTCTCTACAGGAGAAGACCATAAAGTATACTTAGTAATTTCTGATACTCTTTGCCATTGCGTATTGGTCTGTATGGCTCCTATACCCCAATTAAAACTATTTGAAGTTATGGCTCTGCCATAGGTACCATGAGTATCTACATTATCTTTCCATACAAAATTTTGATGTTTACGCCACAAGCCTCCTAAAGTATTTGTTTGTCCATTATTTACAACATGACCCCATGTGTCTTTCCATGTCGTTACATTAGCGTTAACTGTTTTCCAACTACCATCAATCTCAACATTTTTAATACTCATAGCTTCTTGAGTAAGCATGTTTTTATATGTTGGATTTATGACTTTTGATTGCATATTAGTATACTTATCATAAGCAGGAACTCTTATGGATTGTGTTTTAGTTCCATCTGCCATAGTAGTTTCGCTTTTTCTAAAACTACTTAACCAAGGATCTACATCTGAATATTCAACATACGATTGTTGTCCTCCAGCTGTCGTAATTGTTTTTTTAAGCATATTATTATATTCCGTTTTTGAGGATATGCTTAAAAGTCTTTTTACATCATTTACAATAGTTCCATCTGTATTTGTAGTGAAAACCGACTTCATAGAATTGAAGGTTTCTTTTGTATAACCTTTATTTGGCTCTTGGCTAACAAGCTTAGTCCCATTTATATATTGATTTTCAGTTTTCAACATAACATGGCCTTCACTATTTAAATTCTCAATAGATTTTATCTGTCCAATCAATGCCGAATTAATATTAACCTCAATCTTTTTTGCTGTAACATCTCTAGCATTAGCACCATTAAGTCCTCCATAATTTTCAGTGACATTAGCCCAAAAGATGTTGTCTTCATCAGAAGCTTCTGCATCTAGAGCTTCCATCTCTATGTTTGGATTGAATATATTGAAAACAGGTTTTAATACATGGTGTCTGTATCGGGTTTCAGAATCATAATCTCCTGTATTAGAAGTTTCTTTCATAGTAACATACTCGTACATAACCCCAGGAGCAGGTATTTCTGATTGGTATGGCACATATTTTAACCCATCTACTGGAGCGTAAGACGTTATTCCTGAACTTCTGTTTTTGGTTGGATGATTGTAATCGTAAGTTACTTTATAGGTTTTATCAATATCCTTAGTTCTTAATTCTTTTACTCGCAAGCCTCCTCCTGTTTCTTCTTCCGGAACTCTAGAAGCTATTAATTTAAACTTAGTTAGAGTATTATTACCGTCTCCAGAACCCGCATTACAATTACCACCAACTCCAACAAAATGAGATTCCCATCCACCGAAAAGTTCATATCTTAAAGTAGAATACCAAGGGGTTTGACTGCAATTCGTTTCTGTTCTAACTCCAGAATGGGTATTAAAATTTGAAAGATGAAATTTTAAGCTTTTTTCTAATACTGATTCCACTTTAAAAGCTCCAGAAACAAATACATACCTCTCATTATTAATCCCTGGAGGGTTTCTATCTTGAACAACATCTAAAAAAGCTTTATCACCAAAACCAAAATAATCTCTAAAATCTATATCATTAGCCGATATATCATTTGGATTAGGTCTAAATTCAAGAATTCTAATTCCATTTTCAATTATAAATCTAAATTCTAGCTGTATATTTTCCCAATATCTTCTTGCAAAAGCTTCCGTCCAATAATCATCTTCTTCATAATCAATTTCTATTTTGGCTCCAGTAGGCATGGTAATATCTTTTAAACTCCACGCCTTAATTTCGTTATCCGTTGAATAATTAGTGTCTTCTAAAAACCCCCAAGCATCTACTTTACTTTTTCTTGATGTTACCGCTGCTTCAATATCACTATGATGAGGATTATTCCCTGCAACTGAATTAAAAGCATGATTAGGCATATCTTCTAAATAATAATTAAAAGATGTTGGAGGCATATAAGTAAAGCCTCCTTTTCCTTTTTTTTGGACAGATTTTAATGTTAATTTTCCAAAAGCGGTGTTGGAATTATTTATCATATTAACCGCATCTAATGAAGATGGTGAGTTTTTTGCTAACTTATAAGAATGATTAAGTTCTACTACTTGTAATGCATTATTTGTGATAAAAGACTCCGTTACATCATTAACATCTAAAACGCCTTGTTCGTTATGAATATTATATGAATAATTTGGTCCATATACATGCTCAAAATCTTCAGATTCCCAATGAGGAGTACAAGTATCATTAGGTGTATATCCTACAAATAAACTCCCTGAAGTATTTTTTGAAAGGTTTTTACCTATATCTCCATCAACTAATACAATTTTTGATAGTTTTAAAGAATATTCTCTTTTATAAGAAACACCTACATCATTGAAATCCTCTCTAACATACACACTATCATCTGTGTAATTTAAACTCGAAGGATCTGCTCCACCTCCCGTATTACCTATATTTGTTTTTCTACTATTATTTGAGTTTGAAAATCTAAATTTTAAATCTTTACCTAAAGCATCATATCTAATATCTTTAACAAAAAGTGCCGTTCTGTTACGTGTATTAATTTTATCTAAATAATACAATTGTTTTCTTCCAAAAGAATAGCCTCCTTTATCTTTATCTTCAATCTCATTTTTTAAATTTGTACTATATTCATAGATTCCATCTTGATAAGGAGTTCTCCATACATAGCCGTCAGACCATTTTCCATATTCCAATTCTACCCAATACCCATAATCTGTTTTATCAAATTGCCCGTTGTTATTAGAATCATAATAATCAGAACCTGTTACTGCTGTTAGTAACCAATGTGTCGCATAACGTGAATATTGTCTTTTCTCATTTACATTAGCTATATTATTAGAAGCATCTTCTTGTCCATCAATCTGACTACGATGAATTTGTTCAAAATGATATACTGGTATTGAAAAATGATATGTTTTACCATCTGGAGATGTTATTTTATAAGCTCCAATACCATCTGGATCAAACTTGGCTACATTATCTCTATCGCTATTAGGTATAGTAGCTGGACTAATTAACCCTCTTAGAGCTGCATGACCATTTTCAATTTGTTTATTAGTGAATACTTCAACATAATTTGGTGATTTAGCTCTTCCGTGATAGGTATTATTGCTATAATTGGATGTTCCACTATGTACTCCTTCATTAATTAAACCATTAATAGTCGTTGCTGTATTACCACTATTAGAAATAATTCCAGAAGCATCGTTTTTTTCAATACTAGTAAATTGTCCATCAAAATTAAAATAGAAATCATTATTACTATAGGTTGTACTATTATTTTCATTCAGTCTTCCTAATTGACGTTGTACTGCATTACTACTAAGTCCATGATGCCAAAACACATGAATATCATCTCCTGGTTCAGTTTTTGAACGCTGACCTTTACCAAAAATAGTAGCATTTTGAAAAACATGAGGCGTCATATTACCCATTAAACCTTGAGCTGCTACATTATAACTATCATACCCCAAAGAAGTGAAATTTATATTTTCAATATCCTTTGAATTATCTGCAATAAAGCTTTCTTCTGGCTGTGGTAATCTTGTAGAATACACATCCATAGAACGTGTTCTTCTTGCATAATCAGAAAACATTTCATTAAAATTTAGCGATGGGTTATATATTTGAGCACTTTTATCTAAATAATTATAGCTATTTGCATACAATGCTCCCCATTCTTCATTTAAGAACCCTTTTTTAATATTAATTTTAACTTTAGTTTTTCTGAAACCTAAAGTTATTGGAATTCCTATAACATGAAGAGGTAAAGCAACACCCGTTGATTGTTGATCTACACTCGCATCTCCTGATGAAAAACTACGAGAACTCATACCCGCTCCACCAGAATTACCACTATTATTATTTTTAGTATTATTTGTTTTGTTTCCTCCTGAACCACCAATACTTAGACCTCCATCACTAGAAATCCCTGCCCCTACATAAGATTCACTATTTCCCAAACTATAACCTATCCCCCTGATAAATTCCATTGATTCTTAAGTGAGTAAGAAACACTTGCACCTGCATTAAGGTTTCCTCCTAAATTTATACCATAGCCCAAACCTACACTAGCATCTCCAGTAGTACTTATACTTGCAGAGCCTCCTCCTTTGAACATCCCCCCTGTTGCAGCATCTAAACCAAATGCAGCACTTACTGAGCCGGAGAGACCTTGACCACCTCCCCAGTTAAGACCAACACCCACTGAAGCAGCTCCTGGCAAACCATATTCAACAGAAACTCCAAAATATTTTGTTTCTTTATAGAAGGAATTAAAATTAATACCAATACCACTTTTCCAATCATCTGGTGTATTAGTTACAGACCTATTAATAGCCCCTGGATTTAAATACCAACCTAAGCCAGCCCAAGAGGCATCCATATCCATTGTCATTCCTGCATGATACGATAAACTAACAGGAAATCCCTCTACAGACATCAAAGGCAATACGTAAGATAAATCTCCATTAGTTAGATTCACCATATCTGTTGCATCAACAGGCTCAAAACCTGCTGCTTCAGGTGACCCAGGACCATTATTATTAGCAAACAAATAATTAACTGGAATTATTGAAGTTAAAAAATTGAGTGTTAAGAACACTGCAATGATTTTGTTTGAAAATTTAATTTTTGATTTCATCTACTTATTTTTCAAATGTTTTTATTAATTCGGCACTTAAGTGAGCTTAACAGATAGTGAATTGTTTATTTAGACTTTACTCAACAACCAATGCTTTCTCTTTCGGAATAACCATTAAATATTAGTGACATTCATTATTGTAAAATTCTACAATGGCTCTTAAATCTTTTTTCTTAAATGTTCTGTTTTGTATTTTCTTAACTAATAAAGGACAGTCCTTAAAATAGTCAGACGCGGCTTGTTTAAAATTTTTTGTAAAAAGTTGGTTTGATCCCAAATGAAAGGCCTCTGTATCTCCTTCTTTTTTAACATAAAAATTATTAATATTATAAGAGTAACCTGTTGAAAAACCAGTACCTCCAAATCCAACACCTCCCATACCTGGATTGTAACCCATTGAAGTTTTTTGATATAGTGTTACCCGTCCTAACACTACTTGTTCTAAGATATTTGGTTTTTCTTTATCTTTTATTTTTACAGATACATATGTGATAATATCTGTTTGATTATATATTTTGACCTGTTTTAAAAGATTAAAATCATATTTAGTTGCTTTTCTATTTTTATTAACTCTAAATTTTATCTTATTTCCACCTAAAAGCTTTCCTAATCCTGTTTTAACAGTACCATTTTTGAATGTTAATACTGCTTTAGTTTTTTGAGCTTGTATAGTCGTTGGTATTAACATGCATAACATAATAACTGTTATTAGCAGGACACTTTTAATAGATTGTTTGTGTTTCATAATTTATTAGTATGGGTTTTAACCTTCATTCTGAAAGTCCTCAAATAATTTGCATTAATAGTTTATTTCAATTCGTTCATTTTAATAATGCCCGTTTATATTTTTAAATTTGGTTCATTAATTAATTTTTGGGTTAGTATCTTAAATTTTACTTCACCCGTATACAAACCCAAATCTTCTATAGTAAAATTTACATGCTCATTTTTTAATGCTTTTTGGTCTCTGGGGTATACAAACATGATGGTTGTGGCCTTACTTATGCCATACATACGTGGGTATACAAAATCTACCATTTCTAAAGTGTCTTTAGTTGACGTGTACATATGCACCTTTTCATTCATACCAAAAGTCAGTTGATTTACCATAGCTCCAAATTCATTTCTGTTTTTTGGAGCAGAGCTTAATAGTTCTTTATTATTTTGGCTCATACTCAAATTGAAATACATATATTTTTTATACTTACTTCTTAATGCTTCTACCTTACTTTTAGTAATACTATCGCCTAGTTCTTGGTTTACTAGAGCATCAGTTGGACGGTAGGTTAATGTATATTCAACTCCATTAACGGTTTTGTGTTGGGTGTAACCATTGGTTTCATCTTTTATAAAGTCTAACAAAGCGGTTTCGTTGTCGAAGGTATTTTGGTTGCAGCTAAAAAGTAGCATTAAGCACAACAACAACAACAACAATGAGATTCCCGCTTTCGCTGAAATTCTATTTACCTTCAAATTCTGCATTGAGTCCGTTTAATACATCTTGAGTTAAATTTGTTACATCTTCGGCATACATGATGTTTCCGCCACCACTAGCACCAAATATGATTTTATAATGGTGCTTTTTACCGTACTCTTTTATGTAATCATTAATATCGTTAATAACGGTTTGGGTCGATTTTTTATCTTCTTCCTGTATTTGCTTTTGTATGGCTTGTTGGTAATTGTTTATTTGTTGCTGTTTATTACCTAACAATTCTTGTTTTAATTCTAACTCTTTTTTGCTCATTTTAGAGCGCTCCTTTTCATAACTCTTTATCTCATTTTGCCAATCAACCATTAAACTATCTACATTTGCTTTAAGTATTTTTGCTTTTTCTTCAAATTGGGCTTTTACTATTTTAGTACGCTGGTAACCATCCATAAGCTTATTCACGTCTACATAGACTAACTCCGAGTTTGATTGTAAGTAAAAAAAAGAAAAAACACTTGCTGCTATGGCAATTAAGGACAATGGTAATGCTAGTTTGTTCATATTGAATATCGTTTTCAGTGGGGATTACTAATTGCTAGTTACAGGTTGTTGGTTTAATAAAAGTTTTTCAATTTTTAAAAGACGAGCTTGTAATTCTTGATTCGTTTTTTCTTGTTCTTTTAATTGTTTTTCTTGAGTTTGAAGTTTTTTCTCCTGTTCAATGGTGTACAGTGTAAGTTCTTCTATTTTTTGAAGAAGCTTTGCATTCATGTCTCCTAATAGAATTCCATTTTCGGCTACTTCTTTTGCTGAAGGAATATTTTTTAAATGCCCTTTTTCTTTGATGTGGTTTTCTACGTCTTTTAATGTTGGTAAATGGTAGTTTTTATTGAATACATAATCAGGCCAACCACTAGCATACAGTTTAACTTTAACCTCTTCGGTAATCATTTTACCTTTAACGGCCAATGAATACCCCGCAGGAATATCATTGGTATTGATACCTACTTGATCCGTATCAAATTGTCCATATATTAAAGGTGTACGAGTACTGCTATTATCAATATATAATCTGTTACTACCTAATTCATATCTTCCCGCATTATGTCCTATAAACACATTTTTTGAACCAGAAATCATTTTAGCACCTGCAAGATGCCCAATAATAATGTTTCCTTCACCAGTAGAATTACTTATTCCTGAACTTGCACCAATAAAAATATTAGAATTTCCCGTTGTGTTGTTTGTTCCAGATTTGTAACCGGTAAATATGTTATACCGTCCTTCTGTATTCATCACACCCGAATGAGATCCCGTAAAAACATTTTCATAACCTGTGGTGTTACTAAAACCAGAGTAATAACCATTGAAAACATTTCTGCTACCAACCGTGTTATAGCTACCAGAAAAGGTGCCTATAAAAACATTATAATGCGCCGATATGTTATTGGCTCCTGCACCAGCACCAAGAAACGTATTATAGATACCTTCTGTATTTCTTCTTCCTGATTGGTGCCCAACAAAAACATTTCGTCTACCAGTTGTATTAGTAGTACCTGAACTACTACCTACAAAAACATTATTTTGCCCAGAGATGTTACCCCGACCAGAACCATTACCTAAAAAAACATTTTCTCCTCCAGACATATTGTTATAGCCAGAATTATATCCCACAAAAAGATTATAAGTTCCAGTCGTGTTAGAATACCCCGCATTATTTCCTAAAAAAGTATTGTATTTTGCTGTAGAAATACGTCCTGCATTTTCTCCAAAGTGTGTACTATTAGATCCTCCAACCCCTACATTTAAGCCGTAATACGTAGTGCCGTTCCCTGGATATGTGGTGCCGTCAATCCCTTGACCCAAACTTATAAAAGGCAAGAAAATTAAAACAATAAGTACTAACGGTAAATTTAATTTTTTCATTTTTTTGGAAGTTTTTTAATGAGTTTTAATCGGCGAAAATGAGTATAATTTTGTAAATACTTAAGCAGGATGAAACAATGGAGTATATTTAAAAATAACTGTCGCTATACACGAACTAGTGTTTTTTTTAATTCAGCAAATGACAAAGCGGTTTTCTCATTTGTTTAGCAATAGCTCTTTACAGATCCTGTCTCATTTATTAAAGGACAACGCTTTTTATAATAATGAATTCCTAAATATTGCGATTACATAGGAATGACAATTTCAAAAGAAACCCCAGAAACAAAGTCTTGGGGAACTCTGTTCAATTTAAAAGAGAAGCTATACTCGAGTAATAGAAAATATCCTATCCAAAACGCTTCAATAAGACACTTGCCTGTAAATAATATTTTCCTGTTCTAAAATTGGTTTTCTTTTCAAAATGTAGATTGGTTATTTCCCCAAACTTCGTGTCTTGTTCTAATGTATGAATGAGCTTTAAAATAGCATTATAAGTGCCTTCAATGGTAAATTGATAGGTACTTATTTTTAATTCATTTTTATTAATGGTGTGGGGCTCTAAAAAACTTACAACCTTTAGATTGGCACTATCAGCAAACGTATTAATAGTTTTTAATAGATTGTTTTGAACAGAACTTCCATGGAGTTGGTATTTAGAAAGCAAGCCATCATAATACTCTTGCTTTTGTTTTAAAAGAGACACTTGCTTGGGTGAAGCTTCAAATAAAAGGTCTTGCTGTTTTAAAATATGGTATTCCTTTTTTAAAGCAACTGTTTTTGATATAGCAAGCTGATAGCAAAGCAATAATGCTAAAACGAACCCAACAAGTAGTACTATAATTTTAGTTTTTTTAGTCATCCTTTATAATCAGTTTTAAGCTAAAATTAGAACGTAATTTTGAACGGTCTTCATAATTTAAAATTTCAACTTTTTGTATCCAATTTATAGCCTCTAAATTTGCTATCCATTTTGAAAAAGCTTCACTATGATTGGTTTCTCCAGAAAGCAAAATGGTCTTAATGTCTATTTCTATCGGTTTTTCGTTTTTAATAGGCTTTAGCAGTGGTTGGTAGTTTAACTCAGACAGCAATATCGTACTTGGCAAGCTTTGAATAATGGCATTGACATAAAAGGAACTTTTTGAAGCGCTCCCTTTAAGCATATCATCTACCATTTTTTGAGATTTAGTAACACTTTCGTTAAGTTCTAATAGTTTTTTCTTAGTCGTTTGATTGACTTGTGAGGTTTGTTGTAACTCATTAACAGCTTCAAAATAATGGTTAAAAACAAAAAAATTGATGAGTAAACATGCTAAAATAAAGACCAATCCAAATTTTAAAAATTGCGTAAAAAATCGCGTTTGCGCATAACCGTTTTTAAGAGATTGCTTTAATTCTTCAAAATTGCTTGTCGCATAGAAATTGCCTAGAACCGTATGTAATGCTCCTGATGTTGCTAATAGATGATTATTACTTATTTGCAATCCGTTAATATCATAATTGGTGTCTTGTTCTAAGTCTGCTTTTTCAATGGAAATGATATGCTTATTTTTAATACTAATACGTGCATTTGATGTTAAAATAGATTTAGACTGGATGTAATTAAATACACTTGAAACAAGCGTGTTTCCAAAAGAGATATTAATAATAGAAAGCCCCTGCTCATTATATTTTTCTATCAATGTTTCTACATAAGCTTTTCTACAAATAGATATAAACTGTATGTTTTCTTGCGTAAATACTTCATAGAAAAAATCTTCAAGATTGATATTAGGAAAGGCATTATAAACAAGTTTAGAGCGATCTGTTTGTTTACTTTCTATGCGTTTGGTAAGCACATGATCATTATTAATAATAAAACATACAGCTTGCTTTTTTTGTAGTTTAGAAACTAAATCATCTATTGAAGTTGCCTTAAAGGCTTGTTCAATATCAAGTTCCTTTTTCGTCTTTTTTAAAACAGTAGTATATATGATGTCTTCTCCTTTTTGCGTAGTATGCTCAACGCCACAAAAGCGATTTCCATATGTCAGATATGTTTTCAACGGGTTAATCATTAATAAATTACGGTAGGTTTTATGAGTACAGTGAGTTTTGCTTTGGAGTCCTCACGCTTACGTTGGCTAAACAACCATTTAATAATTGGAATTCGAGCTAAAAAGGGGACCCCAGAACCTGAATCGTTTTTAACTTGTTCTTCTAAACCTCCTAATACTACAATATCTTGGTCTTGTACACGAATGATGGAGCTAAACTCTCGTGAACTTAAATCTGGTGGCGCATCTTCGGCAATACGTAATCCGAAGCTAGATTGAACTACAAAAATATCAAGGGTCACTTGACCATCCCCAGAAACCATTGGTTTTATCGTTAAGCCTAGCTCTGCGTCAATGGGTTCATAATTCGTGATTTCTGATGTTTGCGGATTGTCAGTGCCATAGATATTTCGTTGCGTGACGGCATAATAAGAGGTTTGTCCGTTAGAAAAAGTTGCTTTATGCCCATTTAATGTAGACAATTTAGGCGTAGAACGGATTTTTATGTTGCCGTTAGATTCCATCGCTTTAATAGTTGCAAAAAAGTTAGGCACCACCTTACCAATGTTGACATGACCAAACCCATCAAAGCCATTAAGGACTTTATTAATGGTTTTTGCGCCTAATATTAAATTGGTTTCTGGATAGATACTTCCTGATGTTTCTACTGCTTTATCTCCAATACCCCAACTGACTCCTGCCTCTATAGTAGAATTTCTATTCACCTCTAAAAGCATGACTTCAATAAGAATTACAGGCACTGGTTTGTCAATTTTTTTGATAAACGCTTTGAAACGTTCTATTTTAGAACTAGACCCCATTACATAAAAGCTATTGAGTTCATAATCTATTTTAACATCTAAGTCTTGTTTTATGTTATCTGGCAGAATACTTAGTAAGGCTTCTGCTTTAGTTCCAGAATTACTAAAATTGCTTTGTGTATTAAAGTTTACAGATTCTCTATTGGTTCTAGAATTTCCAGAATTAGAATTTCCATATTGATTGGTATAATTAGTGTTGCTATTATTACCATAACTATTTTGATTACGATTCGTTCTTCCTACAGTTCTATTTCCGCCTCCTGAGGGATCTGATAATAATTCTACAGAACGATGTTGTAAATGAATAATTTCTACAGACCGAACACTTAATTGGTTTTCTGTTCCGAAAAAATAAGTATTGCCTTCTTTTTTAAAAGTAAAAGATGGCACGGTATTAGACGTAAAAGTGTTTTGGTTTGTATTATTTCTATCGCCGTTTATATTATTATTATTAATAGGAATCACTGGAGTTGAGCCTGTTTGCGATTCAAATATTTTAACCAGTAATGCATCAAAGGTTATAGACTTAGTTTTAAAAGTAACGCTTCCTGCTTTATCTAGTGGTGTCGCGGTAAAGCTGTTTATATTCAATTCTGTTCCTATAATATTAATAATCTCTGAAATAGGCGTGTTTACAAAGTTGACCTCCAGAAGTTTTTTATCAACATCTAAAATTTTGTAATTGGTATTATTTCTTCTGTTATTTTTGTATGTAGCATTAGTATTGTTTGAAGGGGTGTCATCCTCAAACACATAAAAACCATCTTTTGTTTTCTCAACATACATGTGGTTTGCTAAAGCTAATTTATCGATTGCCGAATCAAAGGGCATTTCTTTTATGTAGGAAGTCACTAATTTATTTCCCATACCAGGAGCGAAAACTAAATTCTTTCCGCTTTCGTCCATAATCCGTTTAAAAACATCGTATAATTTGTCTCCTTTGGCATCTATAGTAATCACATTGTCATGAGGTAAATACGAAATAGGAATGATATGTTCTTTTGGTTTTTCAATGGGAGGCACATATTTTTTTATAGAAAGAATATTACCCGTAAAATCTATAGTTAAATCATATTCTTTACATAAAAACACTAACAAATCGGCAACTGTGACATTAGAAAAATTGTTAACTATACTTATCTGGTTTAAATCTGGAGCAAGGTTTAAATTGACTTTATGAACATTAGAAACTGCTAATAAAAAATTAGACAATGTAATATTACTAACACTAATCTCAGTTTTTACTTGTTCGGTTAAGCCTGCATTATCTATAGCTAAAATGTCTAGTTGATTTTTAATCGTTTGAATGCGGACATGATCTTGTTGAGCATGGCCCAAATAGAAAGCCAAAAGGAATATGATATAGAGCTTTTTTTTCATTTTTTTTCTTTATTGAATTGCTTAAAACTTAATCAATGAGTAAAGCATAGACCTCTTCAATGGAAGTTATACCCTGTCTCACTAAATCAATAGCATTGGTTTTTAAGGTTTTAATGTCTCTTTCTTTAAGATAGCTGTCAATTTCTAAATCGTTATGCTTAATATGCGTGATTAGCTCTTTGGTAATAGGGATTATTTCGTAAATAGCCTTTCTACCTTGGTAGCCTGTATGGTAACAGCTATTGCAGCCCACAGCAACAAAATGTGTTGCTAGATTTTTAGGGACTTCAAAGTGTTCCGGGAACACCTTTTTTTCTATAGGCACTTCTTGTTTGCAATTGGGGCACAGCTTTCTTACGAGTCGTTGTGCCACACTAACATTTAAGGTGCTGGCTATTAAAAAGGCAGGGATACCCATGTCTATTAATCTAGAAACGGTCGCCCATGCTGAATTGGTATGTACTGTAGATAACACCAAATGCCCTGTTAAAGCAGCTCTAATAGCCATATTAGCCGTTTTAACATCGCGAATTTCACCCACCATAATAACATCAGGGTCTTGTCTCAAAAAGGTACGCAGTGTACTGGCAAAATCGAGTCCTATATTTTCTTTAAGCTGTACTTGATTGACGCCTTCTAAGGTGTATTCTATAGGGTCTTCAATGGTAACAATATTGGTTTTATCATCGTTTAGTAATTTTAAAGTGGCATACAAGGTCGTTGTTTTTCCAGAGCCTGTGGGTCCAGAAATAAGCACAATACCATTCGGTTTTTTTGTGGTTTCCTTATAAATGCTCAGTTCTTTTTTAGTAAAGCCTAAATCATCTAATTGAATGTGATCGGCATCTTTACTTAATATACGCAGTACTATTTTTTCTCCGTGTAAAGTTGGTAGGCTTGACACCCGAATATCAAATTCATCAGTAGTTGTTTTTATAGTCATACGCCCATCTTGAGGTAAGCGTTTTTCTGAAATATCTAAGCCTGCTTTTATTTTTAGTTTATTAATGATTACAGGGTATGCGCTTAAAGCAATCATAAACTGCTCTTTTAATTTACCATCTATACGATAGCGTACTCTACATCTCTGTTCGTAAGGTTCAAAATGAATATCGCTGCTCCCAATATTTTTAGCAGTTAGTAGTAATTTTTCAAGAAAATCGGCAGTATAATGTAAATCTTCTTTGGTATCGCCTGTTTGCTTTCTAAAATTTGTAGCAAGGTATTGTTGAATGTTTTCTGGGGTTTCAGAAAGCAGTTTAATCTCTTTTCCTAAAACAACTTGCAACTCTTGTTTAAGGGCTTGAGATGGATTATCAGATTTAAAAGTAAAACAATCATTTGTAGCCTTAATTGGAATAATATGGTAATGATAGGCCTGTTCACTACTTATTAGTTGTACCAGGGTGGTTTCTATATTAAAATCTGTTTTCGTCATAATCTATATTTGATACAATGAATCAATAATTCCTAACCAAAAACCGATATAAATTATTCCAAAAAACAAACTGACATAACCCGCCAGTGGTACTGTTTCTTGGTTTTGCTCTTTAGACACCACCATATGTAATAACAATGAAAAAATAAGAGCACAGGTTAAAATAATTACAAAGCTTATGTTGGCACACCCAAATATGAGAAAAAGGAAAAGCAGCGCATCGCCTAATCCTATAACATCTTTAAGGTTTGTTTTAAGCTTGAGTTTGGCGTATAAAAAAATAACTCCTAAAAGTATAGAAACAAACACTAAATTCATTAGAACGGATGCTAAAAATAACTCTGGAAGGGTTTTTAAGAAATACAATACGCCCATACAGACACCGACTATTGGAAACAAAAACCAATAGACTTGACGTGCTTTCATATCTTGGAAAAAAATAACCCCGAAGGTTATTATCAATAATATTTTTATAAAAATAATGAGCATTAGTCTTTTACGATTTGTTTGGGGTTTCCATTTTCATCAATCTCCCAAATGTTAAAAATACCATCGCCATCAAAATCCGTAATGGCTGTAGCTCTTACTTTAAAAGCATTATTATTTGCGTTTAATACTTCGTAAACATAATTTCCAGTCCCATCTTCTTTGACTGTTTTTGGAGGTGTAAAATCGATCTCATTTAAATCTCCTGAGTATTTAGAATACATATACCTGTAACTGGTTTGCGAGTTATAGATATATTTTAGCTGGGTTTGTGCTTCAATACTTTTAGCTTTACTAATTAAAGGCATTAAGTTAGGCAATGCTAAAAGCAATAAAATGCCTATAATAACCAGTACAATTAAAATTTCTTGTAGGTTGTAAGCCGCTATTTTCTTTTGAGAGCGTTTTTTAAGTTTAAAAAGTAAAGTCATATTTATTAAGTTTTTTATTCATTTTTAATAGTGTTTTTATCCCAAAACACTACTTAGCTTAAACATTGGCAGGTACATCGCAATAAGAATAACACCTACAAGCACACCTACTATAAGAATTATAAAGGGTTCCATAATAGTAGACAGCATTTTTGACTGCTGTTGTACCTGTGTGTTGTATTGCATATTAAGCCTATCAAAAATAAATTCGGTTTGATTGGTTTCTTCTGCGACTTTAACAAGGGCGATCATTTTATCATCAAAAAGTTTATGATGACTCATACTGGTACTTAATGAGAGTCCTTTTAAAATATGTTGCTCTACCGTTTCTAAAGCCGACTGTAAAGGATAAAAATCAATCATTTGTTTTACTAATTGAATACTATTAACCACGGGTACTTTGGAAGCCGTAAGTAAGGACACCGCTTGTGTAAACTGCGACAAGTAAATGGCTTTTACAAAAGGACCTATAAAGGGCAGTTTTAAAACAAACGTGTCTTTTAATTGTTTAAACCACTTTTTTTTATTTAAAAACGTCTTTGAGGCGATCATTGCCACTATAATCAAAACCAGTAACCATCCATAGCGACCTAGAAATTCCGAAACACTTATAATAAACGTTGTAATGGCAGGTAATTCTACGTTTTGCTGTTTGAAAATATCTTGAAACATAGGCACTACAAATCGCAACATAAAAGCAACTACCAAAACAGCCGTACTTAAAATAATAATGGGGTATGTAAGTGCACTAATAAGGTTTCTTTGTTGTTCATTTTTTCTAGCAAAAAAACGTCCTAATTGTTCTGTTACTTGATATAACGTCCCTGTTTCTTCACCTATTTTTATGGAATAATATTCGTAATTTGAGAATTGCTTATGTGCTTTTAAAGCGTTCGAGAGGTTTTCTCCTGAAACAATATCATCAGATATAATACGCAATACTGCTTTGTTTTGTTTTTTCTTTTGTGAGTTTTGAATCAGATCCAGCCCGTCTTTTAATGGTATTCCTGCTTTTAAAAGAACACTTAACTCAGCATAGAAATCTTCTTTTATTTTATTTGAAAAGGGGGCGTTAAACAACACTATTTCCTTTTTTAAAAAAGAGGTGCTTTCTGAGGTCTCCTTTAAAATAGTTTGTTGTTTTACTATGTTGTCTAAATTAAATGCCATTAGTTTATAAAAGATGTTGCGTCATTTTGTTTAAAGATAAAAAGCGGTTGATTTTGCATGGTTTTTGACGTTTCGAATTTCAAGGCATCTAACAGGCCTTTTTCTATAATATCCCCATCAAAAAACAAAATTTTACGCCGCATTTTAATATGAAAAGTGTCTGTTTCTTTAATAATAGAAGTGTCATGAAATTGATAGGTTACCGAATCTATTTCATTTGTAAATTTCAAGTCTGCTTCTAAAGCATCATATTCAATTTTGGAATATCGATTAAAGTCCAACCATAAGGACTGTTCCAGTTTATTAAGTTCGGTGTTTTTAACAAAATTAGTTTGTATGACTGCCATATGTTTTTGCACTAATGTCAATACAGAAAAAGCCAACCCAACGACCACGCTCGTTAGTATTAAAACCACCAACATTTCGCTTATCGTAAAGGCTCTTGTTTTAGTTTTTATCTGCACGTATTGTCTTTTTTATGTTTTTATTCGTATGCCTGTTCAAAGCTTCGAATAGTATTGTTTTAGAATCTTTGGTGGCACTAATTTCAACAGAAATTTGCCAATCTTTATAATAATCTTGATAGGGAACTACCAGTTTTTTATGCCTATATAAATATTCCAATTCATTTAAATACGCATCAATCGTCCTGGTATTATTTTTTATAGTATTTGAAAACAGATTGTTTAAAATCATACTAGAAATCATAAACACGACCATAATTAAAACGGTTGCAACTAAAGTCTCCATGAGAGTCGATGCTTTTACTTTTTTTAGTATAGCCATTTTAAAACCCCCTTTTTAGTTTTTTCATAAGCCAAACCAACATATTCTTGTGGTAACTCATCTGTTAAAATGGTGCCATTATAAAGATGGTTTTGATACGAAGACCCCGATTGATTGGCTACAAAATTGGATGTAAAAACACCTCCATGTACTGTCCCCAATAATTCTAAATTTTTATTGCAATATAGTTCGCCTGTAACGGTAACATTTTTATCAATAAAGACCTGTGCTTTATAATTTTTTGTATCCCCTAGGTAAAGAATAACCCCTTTTATGTTAGTACCTTTATGGATCTTTATAAAAGCGGTTTCATTCGTGTTGCTTATCTTATTCATGGATAAGTGACTCTTTTTGTCTTCATTTAAAATGAATGCTGATGGATATTCAAAATCGCAATTTTTGCCTATCGTTATGGCTTTGGTTGCTAGAGCCTGAAATCTTCCCTTTGTTCCGCTTTTAATGTCAATTTTAGGCGCGATTAAAACAACATCCTTAAGGTTTGATGTGGCATCAATAGTTATTTTGGTTTTCGATTGTATTAGAATATGTCCCGCAAGTGATACGCCTGATAATTGAAGGTCTGTAGGACTATAAACAACCTGTAATGGATTAAAAAACGAATTTTGATGTGTTCGCCTTTTACTCAAATCTAAATACTGATTGGGGTCTATAGCATTGATGTTTTTATGGATCGTTTCAATTTGCTCTAGGGTTTCTTTTAATGGTTTAGGAAGTGTGCTACTGGTTCGAGTAGCTCCATAAATAAGTTGACTTCCATAGTACGAATGGCCTGAAATATAACCTGTTCTGACGCCTTGCTTTGGCAAATAAGCCAGACCTTGTACCTTTGTGTTTCCAACGACAACAAAAGGTCTATTTTGGTCTTCAACATACAATGCTATTCTGTTCTGATCTGGTTGAACCCCTCCTATTAAAGCGACTTTTTTAAAACGCCTATTTTTTACCTTTGATAAAGTCACTACCTTTTTAAAGAGTCCCCAATAATCACAATGGACTTTTAATGTTTTATAATCTTCATCGTGTAAATCAACAAGTAAAGTATCATTGAGTCTTACATCGTTTTGAAGCACATAATCAATACCTTCATTAGCCGTATCGATGGTTTCTAAAACAAAATCGGTTTGTATATTAAAACGCTTATGGGTATGTACTAAAATAAGGAATGCCGTTAGTAATAAAGCTATAACAACGACTATAAACATGGTGAGTTGTAACGCTCCTGCTTTTACCATTTGCGCTTTCATGTTTTAACAATGGTTTTTCGTTTGCCTTTATACCGCACTATGATTTCTGAATTCGTCGCCTTTATCAATTTTACCGCATTCACTTCTTGTCCTACTTTTAATATCTGTTGGTGTCCATTTATAGATAACACACATATTTTATCCTTGCTGCCTTGTTTTGAAACGGTTCCATGATAAATGATTGGCATCCAAACCACCTGCTGTTTTGGTTTGCTTTCTTTAGAGGTCATATGCTTTTCTTTTTTCATGCGCATAGTCCCTAAAAACGGGTCACGCTCTAAGGGTTCAATAGTAAAACTTTCAATACCTATGTCTTCTTTGGGAGTAAATAATACCTTAGTATCCTGTAATTCTATTTTTGATGTATCAGAATCTAAGGCAGACACCATTTTAAAGCCTATAATCCCCCAAACAGCGAATACCGCTACCAATAACAGGTTTGTCTTTATATTACTTTTCAATGCTAATGCCTAAATTTATTCGTTTACAGTAAACCCAATTGTGGTATAATCCGTTTCAAATCCAGTATTCTTTGCTTTTACACGAAATTCATACGTTTTTTTACTCAAATTTGAAACTGAAAAATGAGTGCTTATAGTCGTTTTGCTTTCTATCACTTCAATAGGGTTCTCAAAATTGGGGGTAACTATTTGTAAAACATATTCACTGGTATAATCAACAGCTTCCCAAGTAAAAGTTATGGAATCTGAAGTTGAAAAAGTAGCGTTATCTATAGGTGCTATAAGACTAACAGTCTCGTTAGAAATATCTATAGGTTCTAAAGGTAATAAGGTGAATTTTTGAGAGGTATATCCTGTTTGGTATCCTGAGTTTTCTGCACGTACCTGCCACTGGTAAGTGCCTGCATCTAATGTTTTATTAAAATAGGTGTTTGACACCATAGTGTCTGTTATTATTTGTTGGGCTGTTTCAAAATCAGGAGTTGCTATTTGTAGGTGATAGGTGTCAGCATCCTCTACAAGCTTCCAAGTAAAGGTCATATTTCCTTCATCCAATAAAACCCCATTGGTTGGTGCTAAAACACGTACTGTATCATCAGAAATATTAACGACTTCTATAATATCACTACAACTAAAGACTAATCCAAGTAGCATTATTAATCTTAAATATTTCATATCTAAAATTTATTGTAATTGATTTTTTTCTTTTTTTCTTTAGCTGAACGAGATGCTTTACTTGGGCATGAATCATTGCTTTCTACAAGATCAACCAGTTGTAATTGGTGGGCATCATTTTCTTTCCAACAGGCATTTGAGGTTTGATAAGCAAACATGACGCCTTCTTCAAATAAAATAATACGTTGTTGCTTCTTATCTTTATATGTTTTTAATACATAGTTATTAATTCCTGATGTCTCTAAATACACTTCTTCTGCATGTCTTAAAGCCTCTGTTAACTCCTGATTAAAAACCGTTGAAATGGAAGTTACTAAATGGGCTTGAGTCCTGTTTTTTAAAAACAGCAAGACATCCTTATTTACTTGATTATTTAGGGCGTTTAAAACAGCGATACGATCCGCTATCTCTATTTTTAAAAATGTTGGCTTCGTTTTTACCGAATCTATATAATTCAATATGACATCCCCATTCTGAAAGGTTTTTGCTTTTTTATAGGCTTTAAAAGTGGATTTACTAAAAGGTACTAAATGTACTCGAATTTTGATGGGTTGTTCGTATTTGGGTAACGCAATACTATTATAATCTTGTTCTAAAACAAATCCTTTTTGCTCTCCCACCGTTCCGAGTTGTAGGTTTTGTGTTGTAATGCTTTGTTGCTCGTTTTGAATAGAAAGGGTTTTACAACTCACAAAAAAAAGCCCAATATTTAGTAATACAACATATTTGTTCACGATTTATGTGTTTTTTTTAGCTTTAAATAAATATTTTTAAAATAAAAAGGTTAGCAGAATTGTTTCTTTTATATTTTTTCTTAATGAACCTAACTAACAAAGGTTAATATATTAAGTTGATTTTTTGAATATCAATTAATAACAGATTCGGTAGACGGTTAATCGTGTGTTTAATGAAATAAGTGTTTATAGGTTCCTTTTAAAATTAATTGTATAGATCTTAGACTATCCCTAATCACTTATAATTAAAAAACGTGTTCGATTGGAATATAAAAGTGATGGATTTATTCAGTTTTACCCCCAAACCATAGTTAGGTAATTTTTCTTGTAAAACTATTGCTTTTATAGTGTCTCAAAACGTTCTACCAAAATTCGCCTAGATAGCTTAAAACTTATTTCTTCTGGAAAGATTTGAATGTATCTGCTGTTCTTTATTCTTATTTATTGAAAGTAACTTTCTTAATTTGTCAAAAAATCAACTTATTCATGGAGAACTAAATTCTTGGTAAATTCCAATACATCTGCAAATTGTTTATGAGCCTCCTTGATAACTCTTTTACATTATTTTGGTCATAACCCGTCCAATGCCATAATAGATACATTTAAAATAGTTTCTAATGTATATCCCTATTCTTCATAATTACACACATAAGCATAATTGAGATAAACATAAAATTGAAATATTATGAGATACCCAACGCTTTTGAAATGTCCTTTCGAATATCATCATAACGGCCTTCATGGGTCGCAGAACACCATTTGGAATAACTTGAAGGCAATGTATTTAGATTGATTTCGGAGTGTTCAAACGTAAAACGTTCCAATAAAAGGATATTTAAGGACTCTTTGGGTTTTGTTTCCATCCTAAAGATCCCTCCACGAACTATCAAATCCAAAAAAGTAAATAAAAAACGAATATTTCCAGATTGTTTATTCTTTGGGGTTTCTCTTATTACTATTTTTTGCACTACAGGAAGTCCATTGATTAACCTCAAAAGGTTCTCAACATCATTACTGTCAAAACCAAAAAAAACGGTATCGATTCCTGACAAAGACAACTTCAAAAAAGAAAAACCTTGTATATTACTTTTGAACAATACTTCGGATTTGAACCAAGTAATCACAAACAATAATGACAAACTAAATAATAATGTAACAAAAAGATAGCTTGCAATAATTTGTATCAAAGAATAAGTGATAGTAGAGATAAAAAAATAAAGTGTTAATGGTAATATGCAAAATAATATTAAAACGAAAACAGAAAGTTTGTTTGTTGTTAACAAGCCATGTCTTAGCCTGAGAAGTTTAAATTCCCTTCTGCTTTGATATAATAAACTAGCTAATATTTCACCTAATCGTTCCACATCCTAAAGATAAGAATAAATGAAAACAAAAGAAAGACCAATTGTTGTACAGATGTTGTACTGGTGTAAAAAAAGAAAACCTTTCAATTTCTTGAAAGGCCTATCTTTATTGACGTGGTCCCACTTGGGCTCGAACCAAGGACCACCTGATTATGAGTCAGGTGCTCTAACCAACTGAGCTATGGGACCCAAATTGGAGTGCAAATCTAATATTAATTTTAAAACTCTACAAGAAATTATTTATTTAAAATAATTTCTTGGCAAAGCTCTATAAGTACGCCATTTGTTGACTTAGGATGCAAGAATACAACTAACTTATTATCAGCACCTTTTTTAGGCTTCTCGTTTAAAACCATAAACCCTTCTTTTTTTAAACGCTTTACTTCTGCTTCAATATCGTCTACATCAAAAGCAATATGATGAACACCTTCTCCTATCTTATTGAGGAATTTTGCAATAGGACTATCTTCACTTGTAGCTTCTAATAATTCAATTTTATTATTGCCTACCTTAAAGAAGGATGTTTTTACACCTTCACTTTCAACAGCTTCTGTTTTATAGTGTGGTTTTCCAAATAATTTGCCAAACAATTCATTAGAATCGTCAATGTTCTTAACAGCAATACCTATATGTTCAATTTTATTCATTAAATTTTATTTTTCCTTGAAGACTAAAATCTTTAAATTCTACATCAAAATACGAAAAACACATCCAAAAGCAAGATAATCTTTAAATATCCGTTATTTTTGCATTCTAAACCTATAAATAGGTAGACACAATGAGCAACTTAGAAGAAAGTCAAAGACAAAAAAAAATAGCATCGGTTTTACAACGCGATTTAGTAGAAGTGCTACAAGGCGCTGCTACACAAGGCGGTATGCATGGTATTTTAATATCAGTATCTAAAGTAAAAGTAACCGTCGATTTGTCGGTTGCTAAAGTATATTTAAGTATTTTTCCTAACAATAAAGGCGCAGAACTTATTGAAGGCATAAAATCTAATGCGCCACTAATTAAGCATGAAATAGCACAGCGTACTAAAAATCAATTAAGACGCATGCCGCGATTAGAATTTTTTATTGACGATTCTTTAGAGTACATCGATCAAATAGACAAATCGTTAAAGGGAAAAGAAAACCCAATAAAAGACTCCAATTTACTTGATAAAAGAAAAAAATCGTAATTGAATCTATCATTATATATAGCAAAACGTTATTTACGCTCTAAAAGCAGTAATAATGCTATTAATTTTATAACCATTATTGCTGTAATAGGTATTATTTTAGGTGCTGCATCCTTATTTATAGTCCTCTCTGGCTTTGCAGGTTTAAAAGATTTTACTTTACAATTTTCAAGTATTGTAGATCCTGATTTAAAAGCAGAAACAACGGTTGGAAAGTCGTTTATTTTAACTGAAGACAAAACGGCTAAACTTAATGATATAGAAGACATTATTTTATATTCTAAAGTTATTGAAGAACGTGCCATCGTTACTTTTGATGGCAAAAACTACCCCGCTATTGTAAAAGGCGTAGACGAACATTTTCAAAAAGTAGTAAATATTGATTCTGTTATAGAATATGGTAGTTGGATTGATCAAAAGTCAAACCAAATAATGGTGGGTTATGGTATTGCACACAACTTATCTATGGGTGTTTTAGACTATGCTAAACATGTTACCATTTATGTTCCAAAACCAGGAAAAGGACAAATAAAATTTAATAAAAACGCTGTTAGCACTGTTAACACACTTAATGTGGGTATTTTTTCTGTTAACGAAAAACTAGATGACTCTTATCTTTTTGCGCCTATAGATTTAACACAACGTTTACTAAACTACAAACCAAACCAAATAAGCGGTATAGAGTTTAAGCTTAAACTAGGTGCCGATGAAACTGTTGTAAAACAAAAAATTCAAACTGTTTTAGGCGAAAATTTTATTATAAAAAATAAAGCACAGTTAAATGATGCGCTTTACAAAATGCTAAACACAGAAAATTTAGCTGTTTATTTAATATTTACACTCGTATTAATTATTGCTTTTTTTAACGTTATAGGCTCTTTAATAATGATGATGTTAGATAAAAAGAAAAGCCTTAATACGCTTTTTAATATTGGTGCCACAGTAGCCGATATTCGTAAAATTTTCTTTTACCAAGGAAGTTTAATGAGTATTATTGGCGGCTTTATAGGTTTAGGAGTTGCTTTAATAATCACTTTACTTCAAAAAGGGTTTAATTTGGTTATGATAACCCCATCTCTTGCTTATCCTGTTACCATAAAAATTGAAAACTTTATTATTGTATTCTTAACTATTACCGTTTTAGGCATTATTGCTTCAAAAATAGCATCGGTACGTATTACAAAATCATTGGTTCAGAATTATTAGGGTGAGTTGCCTTGAATAATGGCAAACAAGCTTTATTCATGATTACGCTTTATCTTTTACAAAAAAAAGCAAAAAGGATATCGCTACAATCCTTCTCACGAAAAACCAACTCCTTAAAAAAGTTATGATTATAACAAATACACCTAATATTTAGGACAAAATTTAATTGGCAGATAGATGCAAAAGCGATAGTAGTGGTTAGCTTTTGGCGAGGCGTGCATCGAGCCAAAACTAGTAACGAATAGCGCGGTGGCTTGCCATTTGCAAAAAAAACATTTCTCATTATTTGAAAAACACCCCTATAATCCCCGCAAGTGGATGTTTAAAAACTTAGCTACTCGTGTGATTTCTCCTAAAGTCGAAATGACAAAACCTTATTTATACTTCTAGTAAATTAAAAGGACATTTTCAATTACCAGACATATATTTACTCTGTAAACTGAAAATCGCCAAACTTTTCTAATACCTCATCGAAGGCTGCAAACACATCGGCTGATGCATCGCTAGTTACCATTTTCATTCGGTAATCTTTAAAATGCGGAATGCCTTTAAAATAATTGGTGTAATGACGACGGGTTTCGAAAACACCTAGAATTTCGCCTTTCCAATCGATAGACATTTGTAAATGACGGCGAGCCGCTTCTACGCGCTCTTGCATGGTAATTGGTCGGTAATGCTCTCCGGTTTCAAAAAAGTGTTTGACTTGCTTAAAAAACCACGGATTTCCAATACTGGCACGCCCTATCATACAGCCATCTAAACCATATACGTCGCGCATTTCCATGGCGCGTTCTGGAGAGGTAACATCGCCATTTCCAAATATAGGGATGTGCATGCGTGTATTGTTTTTTACTTCGGCAATGGGTTTCCAATCGGCATCGCCTTTATACATTTGGGCACGCGTTCTGCCATGAATAGCAATGGCTTTACAACCTACATCTTGCAAACGTTCGGCAACCTCAACAATACGAATAGAATCATGATCCCAACCTAAACGGGTTTTTACCGTTATTGGAATATTGGTGCGTTTTACCATTTCGGCAGTGAGTTGTTCCATAAGACACACATCTTTTAAAATGCCTGCTCCAGCTCCTTTACTCACTACTTTTTTTACGGGACAACCAAAATTAATATCGATGATATCTGGTTTTGATGCTGCTACAATATCAATGGTTTGTAACATGCTATCTAAATTAGCACCGAATATTTGAATACCCACGGGACGTTCTTTTTCGTAGATATCAAGCTTCATAACGCTTTTTTCGGCATTACGTATGAGGCCTTCACTTGATACAAACTCGGTATACACAACATCGGCTCCTTGTTCTTTACATAAAGCACGAAAAGGTGGATCGCTTACATCTTCCATAGGTGCTAAAAGCAAAGGAAAATCGGGAAGTTCTATGTTGTCTATTTTTACCACGTTTTATTTTTGGGCAAAATTAGTGTTTTTTAATAAAATGGGGTGTTATGGAGTTTTTAAAATATTGAACGCTTCATGAAAAGACCTGTCGGGTTTTTGAAACCTGACAGGTCTTAGTTATAAACTCATCCAAATTTTAATTAAAAATATACTAATACAATATTTATTTTTCCAAATAACTATCTAAAAGACCTTTTACACTTTCTGGACTACGTAAATCGCTAGTGTTACGTTTTACTACATTACCTTTTTTATCAATAAGTAAATAATGAGGTATGCCTGAAATATTAAATTTACCCTTTAAATAATTCCATTCATCTTTTGATACTCTATAATGTTCTCCTTTAATATCTGGAATCATATTGTTATAAGTCGTTTCTGGAGAAGACGGACTTGTAATATATACAAATGCAACGTCTTTACCTTTATAGTCTTCTTTAAGCGGTTTCATTCTTTTAATTCCAGATCTACATGGGCTACACCACGTTGCCCAAAAATCGACAAACACCACTTTTCCTTTATATTTAGAAATGATGGTTTCAAAAATTTCATCGGCTTCGGTATTTGATGTTGTGTTTACCACAAAACCTGTTTTTATTTTATTGGCTTCTATTTTAGCTTTTAACTTATCATTTTCAATAGTTAAAACATCTGCAATAAAACTATTTTTAATTTCTTTTTTTGCGTTTTGTAATTCTATGTTTGATAAAGGCGTGTAATTTCGACTCAACGTTCCTAAAATTTCTTGAGCAATAATAATATCTGTAGTAAAAGTGTCTTCTAGATTTTCACGAATCTTTTCAATACCTTTTCTCTTTAACTCATTAGAAACAAATTTATCTATATAACTTTTGTGTTTTTCTGTAAAGGCTTTACGCTGTTTATTATTTTCTTCAGAAGAAAATAATTCGGCACGTTCTTGTTCTTCTTTTGTCAGTATATTTTTTGATTTTTTTTGAAATTCTTTTTCAGCATCTGTAAAAACAATATCCAAATTATTCTCCTTTATATAGACTGTAAAATCATCAAACTTCATGTTTCTTCCAAAATACTTTTTACGTTCATCAGGTGTCATTTTTTGATATAACGTTCCGTATTTTTTAATAATGCCTCTCGAAATATCTTTATGTTTTTCATAAAAGTCTTTTTGCTTTTTAATGGCTTGGGCATTCTCTTTATTGTAGCTATTATTCTTTTCTACTAAGTCTAATTCATCATCCGTAAGCTCTACACCTTGATCTTTTAATATTTTTGCCAATTCTGAAATATTAGGATGTGATACACTGATGCCTTTTCTAAAATGTCTTAAATATTTTAAACGGTTTATTAAAGAACCATAACTACTTGTTTGTATAGCATTTTTGTTATTTAAAATATCTGGAGCAATAAAATCGATATACTTTGCATCTACGTTCGCACTATCTTTTCGTTTAGTTCTTTTATACATATCATAACTCAACACGTTTTGATAAGCTCTATATGTTAACTCTTCGTGCATGGTTTTATATGCCTTTTTGCTTAAAAAACGTGTTTCTGAAATACTGTCTAATGTTTGAATCTGTTGTTTTTGTATATCAAAACAAGCTACTTTATAATCTTGGGGCGTAAGCTTATTTATGTTTTTTGAAAGATTATGATAATCTTTATCAAACACAAGAAAACTTAAGCTAGCAAAATCGGTATTTAACTGCTTTAAATCTCCTGCAAAAAACCCCTCACTTTTCTTAGAGCTATTTATAAAATGCCATGTCTTTTTTCCTGGAGCAACATAAACCGCCGAATAACTTTTTGAAAACTTAACATATACTTGCTGTAAATGATAACATGGAAAACTTACAGAAAAGCTACCATCTTCTTTTATTTCAATTAAATAAGAATCTTGATCTCCAGTAAAAATATTGTTTACAGCAACCGCACCAGTTTTTTCTGTACTATCCTTACTAAAGTTTTTTATAATACCCGAATAAGTTGCTATACCTACTTTAAGAATAGTAGGATCAACCATAGTGCTTTTGTTTTCTTTTAACTTAGCATTTGGAGTATTAATTTTTTTAAGACTATAAGGTTGAAGTTCCTTTTTATTAGTGCCAAAACTAACCGTATTATTAGTATTTGGTTGTGCATACACAACTTTTTCTGTACCATTTTTTTCTAAAGTCACCACATATTTACTGCCTTTCTTTTTAACAGTTTTATAGTTCCATTTAGCTTGTTCTAGCACTGCAAAATTATAGTAGAAACTATGAGACCATAAATTGCTTCCATCAGTTTTTAACCAATTTCCACGTATTTCTTTTGGCACTATAGATGCCATATATTCTTTGACATTTTCTATTCTAGAATTAGGATAAGCCTTGTTTGATTTATATAAATACCCATACTTACCATGAATACCTACTTGTAAATAATCTTCTGACCATTTTTTAAAATAAAGCATCCAATAGGTTTTATCTTTCTTTACTACAAACCTATACTGTTCATCTCCATTAGATTTAAAATTAATGATTTCATCAACTATATATTTTTCACCTTTAAAAAGAAACTCATTATCTGTCACTTTAAATTCTAAGGAATCATCGCCACTAGTAGTATACCAGTTTCTTTTTATGAGCTCTGGAATCTCATTAAATTTTACTTGTTTAGAATTAAGTGGATGTTCTCGTTTTTTACATGTAATTAATTCTGACTTCCCTCTTCTTAGCTTAATACTATCTTTAGCCAGAATAATTAAATCACAATTTAAAGATTTACCTAATACATCTTTTGCTGAAAAAGAAAAGGTAGTATCATTTATTTTTTTAATTTCTTCGTACATAAAAGCACTATAATGGTACTCTATAAAACCCTTATGAATTAAAACGCTAGTATCTTTTCCGTTATTTAAATGATACCATTCTCCAAAAACAGAATCTGGTAAAATCGTTTTTGAATTGTTTGGGTTTTGCGAAAATGCTTGAGTTGCCAAAAGCAAGAAAAGTAAGTAAAATGGTTTCATGGTTATTTAGTTTAAGATTGATGTTGTTTTGATTGACTCAATAAATATATAAGTTTTTATGTACAAATAGCACTAAACTAGCTTGTAAGTATATTCTTTTAAGTATTTGTTACAAATCCATCCAAGTTTTAATTGCATCGTTATAACTTCTACCTGTTGTAATACTGCTCTTTTTATTGTTGTTTAAAGTGATGATGAATCGGCTATTAAAATATTTCTGGACTTCTTTAATATAATCTGTATTTATAATTACAGCACGATGCACTCTTAAAAAGTTAGGTGGTAATTTTTGTTCTAATTGAATTAAAGATTGCTCGCTTAAATGAATCTCGCTTTTTGCATAGACATTTACATATTTATCGCCTGCTTCAAAATGCGAGACATCTTCTAATTTTACAAAAACAAGTTTATCACCTTTTTTAACGGTAATAGACGTCATTTTTTTAACTTCTTTTTGTAACGCTATTTCTTTTAAAAGACTAGAAAAATTTTGAGTAGAAAAATGCCTGTCGAGTAATTTTAACTTATCAATAGTTTTTTCTAAACGCTCTAAACGCACAGGCTTTACCAAATAATCAATACTATTGGTTTCAAAGGCTTTTAACGAATATTGATCGTAAGCCGTACAAAAGATAACTATGGGAATCGTTTCTAGCGCTTCTAACAATTCAAAACCTGTAAGCCCGGGCATTTCAATGTCTAAAAAAATAAGATCGGGTTTTAAGGCTTCTATTTTTTGTTTGGCTTCTCGTCCGTTTTTAGCCGTATCTAAAACATGAAAGGTTTCTGGAAAATTTCCAAGTAATTTTAACAAACGCTCTCTTGCTGGTGGCTCATCGTCTATAACAATGGTGCTGTATTTTGTACTCATTTTTAGGCTGTTTTATCAATTGAAATACCAATACGTTTCTGCGGTGTGTTTTGCCATTTTAATTCGGCTTTATCACCATAACTCAAACGCAATAAATCGTACACCGTTTGCAAACCATGACCACTTACTAAACCTTCAGGGAAATTGAGACCATTATCTATTACTTCAATTTCAATACCTTTTTCTGTTTTTAAAATATTTAATTCTATAATGCCTTTATCTTCAATTTTAGAAATGCCGTGTTTTACTGCATTTTCTACCAAAGGTTGTAAAATATACATAGGTATTTCTTCATTTAAAACATCGTCTTTTGCATTGATAACAAATTCTAAACGATCTCCAAAACGAGTTTGTTCTATTTCTAAATAACTACGTACCATTTCTAATTCGTCATTTACAGTGCTTGTTTTTTTGCCTTTTCGGTTGATGGTGTATTTAAACAAATCTGACAACGAAAGTGCCATTTTTTCTGTTTTACCGGCATTGGTATGTGCTAAACTCGCAATAGAATTTAAAGCATTGTATAAAAAATGTGGGTTTATTTGCGATTGTAACGATTTTAATTCGGCTTTAGTTTTTAACTCTCTTAAATTGGAAAGCTTCGTTTCGTTTTCGATAATTAAATTTCGTTCTTTAAAAATGAAGAAACTTATTAATGCGCGTATTGAGGCGATTGCCATTAAAAATAAAAATATTTTAGATAATGTTAAATAACCACCTTGAATATTAGCAACCCTTCTATTACTCATTACTACAACAAACAGTAATACTGTGCATATAAAAGGCAAAAAACCTGTCGACAAAAAAATTAAAGCTGTTTTTGTAAATATACTTTTCAATGTTTTTTGAATTTTTATTTCTATAAAGCGAAACAAATAAAGAAGAGGAAATAAAACTACAAACAAAAATACTGTTGTCGATAAAACAGTATCGTGTCTTACATAACCAACCTTATCATAATCATCAGGTATTGTTAAGAAATCATAAAAAGACACACAAAGTATAATAACAATGCTCAAAAAAAATAAACTTACAAGAGCAATTACTCCAAACCTTAACCAATCTCTTTTAATTTTTACATCTATTGATTTTTTAATTTTACTAATAAGAAATATAAAGAATAATGATAAAAATAAAACTGGTAAAAATATAAGAGCTACAGGGTTTTTAACCGACCATAAATTACGGTCTCGTTGTTTTATTTTAATATTACGTATATCCTCAAAAACATATTCAAATTGCTTGTTTGCAATTTCAAGTTTATTTTTAAAACCTGGTTTATAGATTTCTTTTAGAATAGCAATATCTTGATTATTTAATGGCTCTAAAGTATTATTAGGATTTTGTAACGGGTTAAAAATACTGGTCCTTTTATTTAAAGATCTATATGGAAACGTTACATGATATAATAGCTGTGCAATTTTAAGTTCTAATGCATTATAAAAATTTGGGTTTTTCTTTTCTTCATAAAAAACAGACACTTTATCAACTCTTCCGTTTTCATCATAACTACTTGTCCAAGTATATGGTGCTCTATGATTTTTTGGGTTTTTAACAGTTTTATCAAAAAAAGTAATGATTAAATTAGGATTCTCCTGTTTTGAAAACCTAATAGTTATTGTTTCTGTTATAGCATCTAGTTTAGTTAAAGTTTTCAGTATGTTTAAAGAATCTATAATTGTATAATTCCCTTTTAATTGGACTTTCACAGCAGAATCCCATGTTGTAATATCCCCAAAAGATTGGCTCACAGAGCTATTTAACTCAACAATATCCTCCCAAGGAACTTTTGGTAATTTTTCAGTTTCTTGAGCATAACACTTGAAGGCAATTAATAGAAACAATAAAGCGTAGCATAATTTTTTCATTACAGTAAATTTAAATATTTATACCACAAATAAACTTGATAAGGGTGTGAGATAAAATACTTTTCTGATGAACTGCATTATTTAAAATTAAGTTACGCTTTAAAAAAACACCTCCTTATTTTTCAATAGTATAAAACGTTTTTAAGGCAACAGGAATACCTGTAGCAGTAATTCCTTCTAAAGTTACTTTTACTTTGGTTTCTATAGAACTATTATAATAGGTTTCTGTTTTAATTCCTGCAGCATCTGGGTGTATATAAGGATTCCAATACAAAGTATTACGAATAGACTCTTTAGTATATATTTCAGATGGTAAATTTTCTAAATCTGGTGAATAAAAAACACGAGCTTCATAATACCCTTCTATTTCTTTTTTTATAGTATGAAATACAGGTAACGCATTTTTACCGCCTCCCGTTTTTCTATAAATAACAATAACACCATTAGCTCCTACAGGTCCAAATATAGCTGTGCTTGTTCCAACAAAAGCTTCAATCTTAGCAACTTCATCTGGTTGAATTGTCACTAAATCTTTTTGATCCAAACTAACACCATCAATTATAACATGTGCTAGAGCACCTTGGTATCTATTAAATCCAACTGTAAAATTAAAAGCTCTTACCCCTGGAATATTACGTTGAATCATTTGAAAAATATCAAGAGCATTATTATGTTTAGTATCATCTACAACATAACTACGATCTGCATGTCCATATAAACTAGGAATATTATCCTTCTTTTTTGCTATAATTTCAACCTCTTCTAATACATTTTCAGATGGTACACCAAATAAAACATGCTTTTTATATACGTTTTCTTTTATCTTTTTATTTTCTGGTGTATGAATAATACCGTTATTTTTAAAATTAACATTCATTGGAGATAACTGTAAAGAATCTAAAACAAACATGCCACCGTTTTTTCCATTTTTATCCTTGGTTTTCAATAACATATTTACTTTTCCTGAAAATGCTAAATTTTCAAAACTAAAACGCCCTTCGTTATCTGTTAGTTTACTTTCTAAATCTATTATGTCTTTTTCATTCATTAAAGTTAAGGTCACAGTACTATTTTCTTTTGATTTTTTACCTAAAAGTTGTTTTACCTTACCAGATATAGTTATTCCTTTTTCTACATTATACGTAATACTATCTGTTACTTTTGGTACTGTTTTCCATAAAAAATCACGCCATCCTTGTGTTAACAATAATAAATCTAAAGCACGTAATCTATCTGTATTTGAATCATCGAAATAATAACTTGGATTATAAACTTTCCCTTTAATGTCTGACTGCATTAAAAAATAAGAATATATATTCATACCGTAATCTTTAGCTTCAACACCATTGGTATCTGTGCTACTTAATGAAAAACTAGCAGGTAAAACCTCTCCTGTTTTAGTTTTAGATGATACGGTTACATCTACTTTTTCATTTGGTTTATATAAACTTTTATTCGTAGTAAGAGTAACTTCAAGATCTTGGTCCTTTTCAACATAAATTAATCGTTCACTTTGTGGTTTTAAATCGGCATCATATAATGTTATTTGACTAATTCCTTCTGGTAATTCTGATTTTGGCAATTCAAAAGATAGTAACGTGTTCTTTAAAGGCTGTTTACTTTCAAAATAGGTAATTCCTCTTGTTGCGCATCTAATTACTAATGGTGTATCTCCATGCTGTAAAACGGTCTCTTTGTTGGTTTTAATGCTAACAATATCTCTTCCTTTTAGTTTTTTATAACTTAGTAAATAACCTTGTTCATTTGCCTTTGGTAATGGTATTTCTATATTATCTGCATTTATAGAAGTAATTACTGCATGATAATGTTCACCCTTTACAGGTTTTAATTTAAACTGGCCCATACCATCATGAACACTCGCAAATAAAGCTATTAATATATTATTAGAATCCAAAATCTTTCCTTTTACTTTTACTGGAATCCCTTGTTTATTAACCGCTTTAAAAGCAACCATACTTGAAACATTTTCTATAAGCGAACCTCCTTCTGGGAAAAATTGAACCTTAATATTATTTTTAGTGGCTTCTTTTGTTTCATTACTTGATTTACTCTTTTCTGTTCCTTCTGAAAGTACATTGGTCTCTGTTGATTCTTCATTAAAAGCATCTAAGATTTTAATCTCTTTATTAAAAACAAAATCATCATCAAAATTTCGGCTCCAATTAGTATACGCTCTTAATTGATACGTACCCGGTTTTTTTACACCAGTAGAATCTGTTAATTTAAAATCGCCATTCCCTAAACCTTCAACTAACTTTGTTTTATGACGAGCTATTATTTTCGAGTCTGGAGAAATCAACTCTACATATAAAACATTACTATTATTAAAAAGTAAATTATTATAAGCATATACAGAATAAGCTTTATACCATAATGACTCCCCTAGGGTATAATAATTACGATCTGTATGTAAATATATTTTTTCAATATTGGGTAATGAAATTTGTTCTTGTGAACTAGATGGTGCTTCTTGAGAATACGTTTTAAAACTTATTAAAACAAATACTAATAAACACATCAATAAATACTCTACTCCTAAACTTAATCCTGTTTTTTTCATTTGTAACTTTTTTGTTGATTTATTTTGATTAACTTCTTATAAAATTATTACCAATAAGATATTTTTAAAAGTGTAAATTCTACACTTTTAAAAAAAGATATACATCAAATACTATACCTAAATTTCGTCTATTCAATCTTCCAATTTTTAAACTATTATTTAAGTAAAAAAACACATCCTTATTTTTCAATATTTAGTAACGAAACTTATCCCTAAGAATTAGACAGTATTTCTTGAGAATACAATTTAGCACATATTATAATGAATACTAAAAGCTCCTTTATTTCTATATTTAATACTATTATTCATATGTGATTTTGATTTTTTTGATTGATTTTTTAAACACTTCATTAACAAGACGTTTAAAAAGTGTAAAAGTTACACTTTTTTTGAAAAATCAAAAATATTTAATATTAATAAAAAGTAAAGAACCTCTAATTTTTATTTAAAAAAAACAATAAAAGGACGAACTGCATATAGCCTGTGTAAATTACATCTATACAATGTTTCACGCTCATTTAAAAAACATCTATATTTGCAGCATCTTTTTTTTACGAAGATTGTTGACTATGAAGAACATTAGAAATTTTTGCATCATTGCACATATAGATCACGGTAAGAGTACTCTTGCCGACCGTTTGTTGGATTTTACAGGATCGGTAACTGCTAGGGAACAACAGGCCCAACTATTAGATAGTATGGATTTAGAACGCGAACGTGGTATTACCATAAAATCGCACGCCATACAAATGGATTATGAGCATAATGGTGAAAAATATATTCTAAACTTAATAGACACACCGGGTCACGTAGATTTCTCTTATGAGGTTTCTCGATCTATTGCTGCTTGCGAAGGAGCTTTACTTATTGTAGATGCTGCACAAAGCATTCAAGCACAAACTATTTCTAATTTATATTTAGCTTTAGAAAACGACTTGGAGATTATTCCGGTACTTAATAAAGTCGATTTACCAAGTGCCAACCCAGAAGAAGTAACCGATGATATTGTAGACCTTTTAGGTTGCGATCCAGAAGAAGTCATTCACGCCAGTGGAAAAACCGGTTTTGGTGTTGAAAATATTTTATCAGCCATTATAGAACGTGTTCCTGCTCCTCAAGGTGATCCTGATGCACCATTACAAGCTTTAATTTTCGATTCTGTTTATAATACGTTTAGAGGTATTGAAACCTACTTTAGAGTCTTTAATGGTGAAATTAAAAAAGGTCAAAAAATAAAATTCGTTGCTACAGATAAAGAATATTATGCCGATGAAGTTGGTACATTAAAACTAAATCAAGTTGTAAAAAAATCTGTAAAAACAGGTGATGTTGGTTATTTAATTACAGGTATTAAAACAGCTAAAGAAGTAAAAGTTGGTGATACAATAACAGATTTTGATAACCCAACGACCAATATTGTTGAAGGTTTTGAAGATGTAAAACCAATGGTATTTGCTGGTATTTACCCTGTTGACACCGAAGATTATGAAGAGCTTCGTAACTCTATGGAAAAATTACAACTAAACGATGCATCGTTAGTTTTTGCTCCAGAAAGTTCTGCCGCATTAGGTTTTGGTTTCCGTTGTGGGTTCTTAGGAATGCTGCACATGGAAATTATTCAAGAACGTTTAGAACGAGAGTTTGATATGACGGTTATTACAACGGTTCCCAATGTATCTTACCATGCCTTTACCAATAAAAACCCAGATGAGGCATTTATAGTCAATAACCCATCCGATTTACCAGATCCTTCAACCGTTAACCGTGTAGAAGAACCTTATATAAAAGCTACCATTATTACAAAAGCCGATTTTGTTGGTAATGTGATGTCACTTTGTATTGAAAAAAGAGGTCTTGTTTTAAATCAAACCTATTTAACCACTGAACGTGTTGAATTAACTTTTGAAATGCCTTTAGCCGAAATAGTATTCGATTTTTATGATCGTTTAAAAACAGTTTCTAAAGGATACGCGTCTTTTGATTATCATCCAATTGGTATGAAAGTATCAAAACTTGTACGCTTAGATATATTATTAAATGCACTACCTGTTGATGCTCTTTCTGCATTAATACATGCCGATAATGCACAAAGCATTGGTAGAAAAATGTGTGAAAAATTAAGAGAATTAATTCCACGTCAGCAATTCGATATTCCTATTCAAGCTGCAATTGGCGCCAAAATTATTTCTCGTGAAACCATTAAAGCGCTTCGTAAAGATGTAACTGCTAAGTGTTACGGTGGTGATATTTCGCGTAAGCGTAAATTACTTGAAAAACAGAAAAAAGGTAAAAAACGTATGCGTCAAGTTGGTAATGTAGAAATACCACAGCAAGCGTTTATGGCTGTTTTAAAGCTGAATGATTAAATTAATTTTTTGAAAATAAAAACGGCATGATAAAAATATCATGCCGTTTCTTAAGATTACCCTAAAGAAATAAATTCTTGTTGATAATTTACTAATAGCATTTCAAATGTAGAGAAGCTAACAGTATAAAAAAAAAGGTTTCTCCTCAAAATAAGTAAGGTTTTCATTTAGTTGTTTCTTTTCTATTTTAAAGACTAAATAAACCCTTTTTCCTCTGCTATTTTTATTAATCCTCTGTCATCTTTTTTATCTAAATTAAATAATTCTTTTAAAGTACGTTTTCTTTTCTCAATGGCAGAAATAGAAAGCGGAATTATTTGAGGTAATTCACTCATTTTTGTTCCTCTAGATAATTCGTAAATTATTTTTCTGTCTATTTCGTCTATTACTATTTCGTTAGATATTTGTTTTCTAATTAATTGAAGTACAGACTTACTATAATAAGGTGTGTTTTTTATAATATTTTCTATAGCTAAAACTAGTTCTTTAGGATTTAAATCATTTTTAATTAAAAACCCCTCAGGGTTAATACTTTTAAAAATTGAACTAATTCTGTAATTATCATTGTAAGTTGTGGCAACTATTATTTTAGTATTTGGTGATATCTTTTTTATTTTAACACCCAAATCTTCACCAGAAATTATTTTCCCGTTTTTAGATGGAGGTAACTTAATATCTAGAAAAACAATATGTACTTTTTTAGCACTTGATACTTCCTTAATTTTTTTATAAGCAGTGTCACAATTTGTTGCAACATCAATATCAAATTCTAATCTACTATTATTTTTACTTATAAGTTTAAGAGCATTTTCATAAGCACTAATAATTAACGGATGATCTTCAATAATTAAAACATTTAATAATTCAGCCATACTTAAAAATCTTTAACTGGTATTTTTATATCAATTTCTGTTCCATTTTTACTATCAATAGCTGAATAAATTTTTAGTTCTCCTTCTAATTTTAAAACTCTTGATGTTATATTTTTTAAGCCTATCCCTTTATGCTTTTTTTCCATATTAAATCCAATACCATCATCAACTATATTGATTTTTAAATTATCACCTTTCAATATAAAAGAAATTGAAACATTTTTAGCTTTTGCATGTTTTACTATATTTTGTATAGCTTCTTGAATTATTCGATATATTTCAACTCGTATGGTCTCATTAAATAATTCAAACTTTATTTCTCCTCCGTTTATAATTTTATACTTAAAATTCCCTGCGATACTTTGAATCTTTATATATGCTTCAATTATAGATTCAAAATTAGTTTTTAAACCTATAGTATCGCTTTTTAACTCATGAGATACATCCCTTATTTCCTTTTCTATTTTTTGTATCTCATCTATAAATTCTTCATATTGTTTTATAGTGTCTGTATCTCCTTTTATATCTAAAAACCCCATACCCATTCTGGTGCCAAATAACCTAGTCAATATACCATCATGCAAGTCTTCTGATATTCTATGGCGTTCTTGCAAACGCCCTTCTTCTTTCTTTACATGTTGTTGTAACATTAATTTGTAAATCTCTTGATTTACTTTTTCTTGTTCAGTTATATATTGAAGTTCCTTGTTTTTAGAATGTTGAATACTTATAAAATACAACAGACCTAATATTAATATTAATATACTTGCTATTACAATAATTAAAATGTTTTGGGAGCTTAAACGTTTGGTTTCTTTTATATGCTGGTCAGTCTCAAATTGTATTCTAGCATACTTATTTCTACTCACTCGTTCTGCATCAATTAAACTATCATTCAGTTTTATATATTCATATAAATAGGCTTTTCCCTCATTCCCTTCATAAAATTTTGAAAGCATTTTTAACGATCTTAAAACTTCGAAATTATCATTCGCTTTTTTACCAAATTCATTCGCTTTTTTAGAATAAAATAATGCTTTTTCTTTTTGATTTGTGCCATAATAGAACTCAGACATATCATTTCCGCTTGAAGAAATTTCATAAAATAAATCTAAATCAGAAAAAATGTTTTGAGCTTTAATAAATAAAGAGTCTATTTTTCTGTAATCCTTATCTTTTGATAAAAACATAGTATAAGCCCAGTTACTTAATACAACACCATAAGAACTGGGGTCTTTTTCTTCTAAATTATCATCTTCAAGTAGTTCGTTGTAAATTTTAAAAGCATCCTCATATTTTTCTGTTCTTCTATATAATTCAGCAATATTAATTTTGGTATGGCATTTTAATTGGTAATTCCTTTCCTTTTTAGCACTAAGTCCCAAAGACTTTTGATAATACTCTAAGGCTTTTTTATATTCTTTAAGATCATTTAAATTTAGAGCCATGACATTATAAGACATCCATAAAAAATTTAAAGAGATCTCTGTTTCTGGAATGGTAAGTAATATATTTATTGCTTTAACTACTGTCGCTTCACTACCTACATAATCACGTTCATCTCTCTGTAAATAAGCAATGTTTAAAAGTATTGAAGCTTGATTTATGAGGCCTATATTATTTTTATACTGTTGAAATATTTTTAAAGAAATGTTATGATAGTAATAAGCACTATCTCTTTTCTCTAAATTATGATAAGCATACCCTATGTAACCGTTTATATACCCTAAGGTTAAAGAATCATTTAACTTATTTGCTAATTTTAAATTTTCATGACTTAACTTTATTGATTTAATAGAATACTTTTTAGACTGCGCATATACCCACGCAAGAATACGTCTCGAATTTAAAATAACAGAATCTACTTCTGTCTTATAAGACAATTCACTTGCCTTTTTCGCATATTGTATTCTAGTATCTAAATTAAAATCTGTATTTTTAGATAATTGCCTTAATGTTTGTATACTATCTAGTTGCTTTTTAAAAACTTTCGTCTGCCCACTTGTTTTTAAACAAAAAAACGCAAGCAATACTATAAAGAAGTAATTTTTAAACATATATAAATACTGTTTTAAATCACAGTAAAACAAATATAAGATTCATTTTTTCTTCATTTAAACAATATTCGAATAAATGTCTGTAGTATATTTTGTGATTACTAGAAAAACAAAAAAAAGGTAAAAAACGTATGCATCAAATTGGTAATATAGAAATACCACAGCGAACGTTTATAGCTATAGTAAAATTAAATGATTCGAAATTAAGTATGTTTTCAACATCATATTGGTTAAAATTTAAACATTAACTTTTCATTTTATTCATTTTTTTAATTGAATGATTAACATTATTCTTAAGCTTTTTTTCATTTTCGTTATTGATAATTTTGATTAATTCCAATTCTACAATTTTTTCTTTAAAAATATAATTCTACAAAAATGGTTCCTATTTATTTTGTAAGTTTATGAAATTCGTAAACATTACAAATGAATATTATACATATAAGTGCAGAATGCTACCCAGTTGCTAAAGTAGGAGGACTTGCAGATGTTGTTGGAGCATTACCTAAATATCAAAAAGGACCAAATACATCTTCTCAGGTTATCATGCCTTTTTATAACAATAAGTTTACTAAAAAACATGATTTTCATAGCATCTATAATGGTGTTATAAAGCTAGACGCTGAGCCTTATGACTTTCGTGTTTTAACCTTAACGGAAAATACTTTAGATTTTGATGTGTTTTTTATTGATGTTCCCGAACTGCTTTTTAAAGAGTATGTCTATTCTTTTGATGATACTGAACGGTTTTTATCATTCCAAATTGCAGCTTTAGACTGGTTACTAACTTGGGATAATTATCCAGATATTATTCATTGTCACGATCATCATACTGGTTTAATTCCATTTATGCTACAAGAAAGTTACAAGTATGAAGCTTTCAGAAAGATTCCTAATATTTTAACCATTCATAATGCGCAATATCAAGGTTGGTTTTCACATGAAAAAGTAGGCTTAATTCCTCCTTTTAATTTTGAAAATGTAGGGTTGCTAGATTGGGGAGGCTCAATCAACCCATTAGCTGCAGCAATTAAATGCGCATGGGCTGTTACCACTGTGTCGCCTAGTTATATGGAAGAATTAAAAGGAGCAGCAAACGGTTTAGAAGATTTACTAAGTTCCGAAAGCGAAAAATGCTCAGGCATTTTAAATGGTATAGATTGGAAAGTTTGGAACCCTGAAACAGATCATTACATAACTAAAAATTATAGTTCTAAAACAGTAACTTCTGGAGCCAAAGCAAACAAAAAATATTTATGTGATACTTTCAATTTAGACTTTGAAAAACCACTTTTTGCTTTCATTGGTCGTTTAGTTGACGAAAAAGGATCTGATTTATTTCCTGAAGCGTTTAAAAATGCGCTCAAAAAAAACAACGCCACCATATTACTATTAGGGTCTGGAAATGATTTGGTTGAAGAGCAACTAGAATTATTAAAAAAAGATTATATTGGAACATACAATGCCTTTATAGGATATGACGAAAAACTATCTCATATTATATATGCTGGAGCCGATTTTTTACTAATGCCTTCTCGAGTAGAACCTTGTGGTTTAAATCAAATGTACGCCTTAAGATACGGAACCATTCCTATTGTTAGAAGCATTGGAGGTTTAAAAGACACTGTTATTGATATTACTGAAGAAAATGGCTTTGGTATTTGTCATGAAAATGTAACGGTTTCAGAAATTACAGAAGCCATTGATAGAGGTGTTACACTTTATAACAATCAAACAAAATATAAAACAATAAGAAACCATATCATGGAAATAGATCATTCATGGGATGTTTCGGCAAAAGAATACATAAATTTATACAACACTATAAAAACTGAACAAATATGATTAATAACAAGGTTTTATCCATCATTTTAGGTGGTGGGCAAGGTTCAAGACTATACCCGTTAACAGAACAAAGATCTAAGCCAGCAGTACCCATTGCAGGAAAATATAGATTGGTTGATATCCCCATATCAAATTGTATTAATGCAGACATTAAACGTATGTTTGTTTTAACACAATTTAATTCTGCTTCTTTAAACCGTCATATTAAAGACACGTATCATTTTAGTTTTTTTAGTAGTGCTTTTGTTGATGTACTTGCTGCCGAACAAACACCTGGAAATAAAGGTTGGTTTCAAGGAACAGCTGATGCTGTTAGACAAAGCATGCATCACTTTTTAAGACACGATTTTGAGTATGCATTAATACTTTCAGGTGATCAATTGTACCAAATGGATTACGATAAAATGATTGCTGCTCATGAAGCTAGTAACGCTGAAATTTCAATAGCTACAATTCCTGTTAATGCAAAAGATGCTACTTCTTTTGGTATATTAAAAGCAAACGACGAAAGTGTAGTTACCTCTTTTATTGAAAAACCTGATGCTAGTTTATTACCAGATTGGACCTCTGAGGTTAGTGATGAAATGAAAGGCCAAGATCGAAACTATCTAGCCTCTATGGGTATTTATATATTTAATAGAGACTTATTAATAGAATTAATGAATGACGAATCTACCATCGATTTTGGTAAAGAAATTATTCCGCAATCTATTGATAAACACAAAACATTAAGTTTTCAATATGAAGGATATTGGACCGATATTGGTAATATAGATTCCTTTTTTGAAGCTAACATAGGATTAACAGACGATATTCCTCAGTTTGATTTATACGACAAAGCAAAACGTATTTATACGCACGCTAGAATGTTACCTACTACAAAAGTAGCAGGAACAACTTTAGACAAAGCCGTTATTGCAGAAGGCTGTATTATTAGCGCCGCTAAAATAGAAAAATCGGTTATTGGTATTCGTTCTAGAATTGGAAACGAATCTACCGTTATAAAAACTTATATGATGGGTAGCGACTATTACGAAACACTAAAAGAAATAGAAGACAAACAAATAAAAGTATTAATGGGAATAGGTGAACGTTGTTTTATAAAAAACGCTATTCTAGATAAAAATTGTCGCATTGGTGATGATGTACGAATAAATGGAGGTCCTCATTTAGAAGATACAGAAACAGACACCTATGCTATTAAAGAAGGCATCGTAGTAATTAAAAATGGCGCAATTATACCTAACGGATTTGTAATATAATATATGGCACAAGTAAAAGTTTATAGTCTATTTACAGACTTCGATATTAACCTTTTTAAAGCAGGAAAACACTATAGGCTTTACGAAAAATTTGGATCTCATATTACAACTGTAGATGGTATTGAAGGTACTTATTTTGCAGTTTGGGCCCCCAGTGCCAAACAAGTTTCGGTAATTGGCGACTTTAATTTCTGGACCGAAGGCGAGCATCAATTAAATGTTCGTTGGGATAGCAGTGGTATTTGGGAAGGCTTTATTCCGCTAGTTGGCAAAGGCAATATATATAAATATAAAATTGAAAGTCATAACAACGGTATAAAAACCGAAAAGGCAGATCCATACGCAAGACGTTGTGAGCATCCTCCAAAAACAGCATCCATAATTTGGGACGACAGTTACAAATGGAAGGATACCAACTGGATGAAAAAACGTAAAAGCCATAATGCGCTAGATGCGCCTTACTCGGTATACGAAGTCCATTTAGGTTCTTGGAAAAAACAAGTTGAAGAAAACCGATTTTTATCTTATTTTGAATTAGCCGATGAGTTAGTTACTTATGTAAAAGACATGAATTTTACACATGTAGAACTTATGCCTATTATGGAGTTTCCATACGATCCGTCATGGGGCTATCAACTAACAGGATACTTTGCTCCATCATCACGCTTTGGTTACCCAGAAGAATTTAAATATCTAGTAGATAAACTTCATCAAAACGATATTGGTATTATTTTAGACTGGGTACCATCTCACTTTCCTGAAGATGCACACGGTTTAGGCTTTTTTGATGGTTCTTGTTTATACGAACACCCAGATAAAAGAAAAGGTTATCACCAAGATTGGAAAAGCTTAATTTTTAACTACGAAAGAAACGAAGTAAAATCGTTTTTAATAAGTAATGCAGCTTTCTGGATGGAACAATATCATGCAGATGCCTTACGTGTTGATGCTGTAGCTTCCATGCTATTTTTAGATTATTCTAGAGAAGATGGCGAGTGGGAACCTAACATTTATGGAGGCAGAGAAAACTTGGCAGCTATTGAGTTTCTTAAAGAATTAAATCAAGAAATTTATGCTTCCTTTCCAGACACACAAACCATTGCCGAAGAATCTACCGCATTTCCAGGTGTTTCAAAACCTGTGTTTTTAGGCGGTTTAGGTTTTGGTATGAAATGGATGATGGGCTGGATGCACGATACTTTAGAATATTTTGGAAAAGATCCTATTTATAGAAAATACCATCAAAACGATATTACTTTTAGTTTAGCATACGCTTTTACAGAAAATTTTATGCTACCACTTTCGCATGATGAAGTGGTTTACGGCAAAAATTCTATTTTAGGCAGAATGCCTGGAGATGAGTGGCAACGTTTTGCGAACCTTCGCTTGTTATACGGTTATATGTTTACACATCCAGGCACCAAATTATTGTTTATGGGTGGTGAATTTGGACAATATAACGAATGGGATTTTCAAGGAAGTTTAGACTGGAATTTATTAGAATTTGAACCACACAAAAACTTTCAAAACTATTTTAAAGCACTAAACTTACTTTACAAAACAACACCTGCTTTATATGAAAAAGGATTTTCTGGAGAAGGCTTTGAATGGATAAGTTATGACGACCATGAAAACTGTGTTATTTCGTACATAAGAAAAGGTAAAATTGCAAAAAATGATGTGATAGTCGTTTGTAATTTAACGCCTGATGTTAGAAAAAAATATAGAATTGGCGTGCCTATTAACGGTAAACTTTCAGAGTTATTTAATAGTGATTCTGAAGCTTTTGGAGGTAGTGGCGTTTCTAACAAAAAAGCAATAACTATAAAAAAGACACCTTGGAATGGTAAAGATTATTCAGCTGAAATTACATTAGCACCACTAGCCATTACGGTCTTTCAATTCAAATCTTGATACATTTACAATTATCACTCTGATAATTTGTGTATTAACAAATAAATTAATGTTTTTTTAGCAAAAAAACGCTTTTTAAACTTATAATATTTAGTAATTTGGACAATTAAATAATTGTCCAAATTATGATATTAAATACAGAATTAGAATATAAAGGAAACCAATTTCCAACTACCATAACAGGCTATTCAAAAGATGTAGATGTACTACACTTTACCTCAGCCAATAACGTTATTCTTCAACTTACCATTTTAAGAGATAGTGTACTAAGATTTAGATACACTACTGTAGGAAAATTTGATAATGATTTCTCTTATGCCATTGATGAAGATGCTAGTAGAGGCTATAATCATTTAGAAATATCTGATGATGATGAAAAATACATTATTACCACTGCAAAACTTATTTGCCACATACATAAATCTGATTTAAGAAAATCTATTTATGATGCTAAAGATAATTCGGTAATTTGTGAAGACGAATTAGGTTTTCACTGGGAAGAAAGTTACGAATTAGGTGGCGATATTGTTAAAATGAGTAAAGCGGCTCAAAGTGGTGAAAGCTATTATGGTTTAGGAGACAAACCTCAACATATAAATTTGAAAGGACGTCGTTTTGAAAACTGGGCAACAGATTCGTATGCCTTTGGAAAAGATACCGATCCTATTTATAAAGCCATTCCGTTTTATACAGGCTTACATAACGGGAAATCTTATGGTATTTTCTTTGACAATACCTTTAGAACGTACTTTGACTTTTGTCATGAAAGAAGAAACGTTACTAGTTTTTGGGCACTAGGAGGTGAAATGAATTATTACTTCATTTACGGCCCTAAAATGCAAGATGTAGTAACAAGTTATACCGATTTAACAGGAACACCAGAATTGCCGCCATTATGGGCTCTAGGGTACCACCAATGTAAATGGAGTTACTATCCAGAATCTAATGTAAAAGAAGTTACAGCCAAATTTAGAGAATTACAAATTCCGTGTGATGCTATTTATTTAGATATCGATTATATGGAAGGGTTCCGTTGTTTTACTTGGAGTGAAGATTATTTCCCAGATCCTAAAAGAATGGTAAAAGAATTAGCTGACGATGGTTTTAAAACCGTTGTAATTATTGATCCAGGTATTAAAATAGATAACGAATACAGTGTTTTTAAAGAAGGACTAGATAAGGATTATTTCTGTAAACGCGCAGACGGCCCTTACATGAAAGGTAAAGTATGGCCTGGAGAATGTTATTTCCCAGATTTTACAAGACCAGAAGTAAGAGAATGGTGGGCAGGCTTGTTTAAAGAACTTATAGAAGATATAGGCGTAAAAGGTGTGTGGAATGATATGAACGAACCAGCTGTAATGGACGTTCCAGGAAAAACATTCCCGTCTGATGTACGTCACGATTACGATGGAAACCCTTGTAGCCACAATAAAGCACACAACATTTATGGTATGCAAATGGCACGTGCTACCTACCATGGTTTAAAACGATTTAACTATCCTAAAAGGCCATTTGTAATTACACGTTCTGCTTATTCTGGTACACAACGTTATACCTCTACTTGGATGGGCGATAATGTTGCCACTTGGGAACACTTACAAATTGCAAACATACAAGCGCAACGATTAGCTTTATCTGGATTCTCTTTTGCAGGATCGGATATTGGTGGTTTTGCTGAACAACCTAATGGAGAATTATACGCGCGTTGGATTCAATTAGGAGCTTTTCACCCATTTTGTAGAACACACTCTTCTGGAGATCACGGCGATCAAGAACCTTGGGCTTTTGATGAAGAAATTACAGATATTGTTAGAAAATTTATTGAGATTAGGTATGAGTTATTACCATATTTATACACATCATTCTACCAGTATTCGCATGATAATGTGCCTATGCTAAAATCGTTAGTATTATTCGATCAAGAGGATACACAAACACATTATAGAACAGACGAGTTTATTTGTGGTAATCAAATATTAATTTGCCCAATAAACGAACCAAACGCCAAAGGAAGACGCATGTATATTCCTAGAGGAGAATGGTACAACTTCTGGACAAAAGAATTAGTTTCAGGCGGAAAAGAAATGTGGGTTGATGCCGATATTGATAGCATGCCAATTTTTGTTAAATCTGGTGCAATTATTCCAAAATACCCAATTCAACAATATGTTGGTGAAAAAGTAATAGAAGAATTAAACTTAGATGTTTACTACAAAAACGGTAAAGAAGATTCTGAAATATATGAAGATGCTGATGATGGTTACGATTATACAAAAGGACGCTATAGTTTAAAGAAATTTAACCTTGCTGGAACTGATAATAAACTAATTATTAGAATTCATAAAAGAGGCGAATACATAACGACTTATAATACTTTTAAAGTTAATTTATTTGGTTTACCTTTTAAAGTAAAATCTATAAAAGTAGATAACGAATATGTTGATTTGAAAGATGTTCAATTTAAAGACAATTCACTTGTAGTGAATAAAGAATTTACAAACCTTCAGATAAAAGGGTAAAACCACATATAACTAATATTTAAAAGCCTCTTTGTAAAAACGAAGAGGCTTTTTTTGTGAAATTTTTAACCTAAATTCTATTAATAACTTATCGGTTTTCAACTAGAGTTCTATACTGCGTTAAGGATTGCAACGGCATCCTTTATGCGAAGCTTTAAAAATTTAAAGCACTTCCCTTTATAAACTATAAGTTGTTTAATAATAAGATCCCAAAACAAGTTCGGGACTGCTTCGCAAAAAGATATAGTGGAAAGCCTGACCCCCATTTCGGGGTAACGCCCAAAAAACTTATGAATTCTTAACTTCTTTTGTTTCTGAAGTTGATACGTTTTCAACATCAAAAGGTTTTCCTAAATAAACTAGTTGATAGCCTACTTCAATATCCTTTACCTCTAAATTATAAGATGATATTATATGAAGTTCGCCTTTATTATCTTTTACAAACAAAGGAATAATTTCTGCGTCTTTATTTGAAATAGTAATTAACTCCTCATAATGTGCTTTATCTACTAAATTAATTTCTTGAATAGACGGATACTTACGTGTTAATTCGGTTAATGTATTAAAGTCATCTTTATGCGAAAACAATCCTTCCTTTGGGTTATTGGTATCATCAAGCATTTCTTGACTGGTGACTAATCTAAACGAACCATTTTCACCAAATTGCTTACTAAACTTGTTAATGGCATACTTATTAATATCAGAGTTTCCTGTTAAAGCCATTATGTAACCTACATCATTCAATTCAATATTATTCATTAAAGTATCGGAATAAATATTAGCAGTCATAGCTTCCAATCCAATATCTTTTGCTTTTTGAATGTTTTTTTCATTACTATCAATAAGTACTACATGTCTGCCATTGGTTTCTAAATAATGTCCTAATAACCTTGAAACCCTTGAGGCTCCGATAATTAAAATACCTTCAGATTTTTTAAGAAAAACACCTACTATTTTAGCAAAAAAGCGTGCTGTAGTTGCATTAAGCAGCACTGTTCCTAAAACAATCATAAACACTAAAGGTGTAATATACTCGGCACCTTCAACGCCTTCTTTTAAAAGTTTACTTCCAAAAAGAGATGCTATACCGGCAGCTACAATACCACGAGGTCCTACCCAACTTATAAAGAGTTTTTCATTGGTATTTAAATGAGACCCTGAGGTACTTAAAAAAACAGCTAGTGGCCTTATAACAAAAACAACAATGGCAAAAAGCACTGCTGTTTTCCATGTGTAAAGGAGCATTAAATCTTCTATATTAATATTTGCAGCCAACAGAATAAAAAGAATAGAAATAAGTAAAACGCTTAATGACTCTTTAAAATAAAGGAGTTCTTTTATGTTTTCTAATTTTCCGTTTCCTAAAACCATACCCATAACCACTACAGCTAAAAGCCCAGATTCATGAGCAAAAATTTCAGATTCAACAAAAACCAACAATACTGCAGAAAGCGATACTACATTTAATAAATAATGTGGAATCAGCTTTTTATTAATAGCAAAAGCTAAGCCATGCGCGAATGTAAAACCAAAGGTGGTTCCGAATAAAACAATTTTACCAAACTCAATTAAAGCCGTTTTTGTAAAACCACTATCGCCTTCAACACTAATAAATTCAAACACTAATACGGCAACCAAAGCTCCAATAGGATCAATTAAAATTCCTTCCCATTTTAATACGGTTGATATATCTTTTTTAAGCGGAATATTTCTTAAAATAGGTGTAATTACTGTGGGTCCTGTAACAATTATTAATCCAGAAAACAAAAATGAAAGATCCCAACTCAATTCAAAAATAAAATGCGCTATAATGCCTGCTCCAAAAAACGTAATAGCTGAACCAAGCGTAATTAATTTTGTTATAACAGGTCCAACATTTTCAATTTCAGAACGCTTTAAAGTTAAACCGCCTTCAAAAAGAATAATACTTATGGCTAGAGACACAAAATAATACAAGCCTTCTCCAGGAAATAAGCCTTTTTCTCCATTCCAAATAGGTTCTATCCATTTTGAGCCATCATCCGATAAAAATTCTGCAGCTATTGGTCCTACTAACAAACCAATAAGAATTAAAGGTAAAATGGCTGGAATTTTAAATTTCCAGGCAAACCATTGAGCCAATATTCCTAAAATAACTATCCCCGCTAATTCTAACATATTTTATTTTCTTTTTAAATTACTAATTTAAGTAAAAACAGATGATTTATTTTTTTAAAAAAATACTATCTTACGAACTTACGGAATAATTAATAGCTATAGAGTGACTTTAAAACCTTTTAAAAGTATTGGAATTGGGGTAGCATATTCGCCCAACTTAAAAGCAAACCTTTTTGAGGCAGCCAGATTATCGATATTTTTTAATTCAAAATTATTTTTAATACATGTTGGAGATGCTTCTGAAGATAAAATAGACATGTTAAAAGCTATTCTTAAATCTTTTGAAAAAGACAAATTAGATTACGAAGTTGTTTTTAAAAAAGGAGATCCTGTTGATGTCATTTTATCAGTTTCTGAAGAAAAAAAAATTGATTTATTAGTTCTTGGAGCTGTTCAACGAGAACGATTTGTAAAGTATTATGTAGGCTCTATTGCTAGAAAAATTACACGACAAGCAAAATGTTCTATTCTATTATTAATTAAACCTTCTGTAGATCGTGTTGCTTGTGAACATATTGTTGTTAACGGGTTGAAAGCCCCAAAAACAGAACAAACTATAACAACTTCTTTTTATGTTGCAAAGCAACTAAAAGCTAAAAAAATTACTATTGTAGAAGAAATTAATCAGGAGCAAGTTGCTGTTAAAGTTAATGATGATAAATCACTTAGAAGAGCCTCCATTATAAAAGAACGTATTAAACTAAGAGAAAACTCTAGAGTTAAAGAAATTATAGAGCATATTCCTGAAACATATACTAACGATATTATTATAAAATCTCAACCCATTTTTGGCAAAAAAGGCTACTCTATTGGTCATTATGCACAAATTTCTCGAGCCGATTTATTAGTTATGAATGCGCCTTCAAAAATGACTTTTTGGGATCGCTTATTTCCTCATGATATTGAACATATTTTAACCGAGCTACCAACTGATGTTTTAATCTTGCAATGAGTCCAAAAAAAAATAACATAAAAAGCTTTTTTAAAACCTTACCCAAAAACATATTTTCTGGTTTTGTGGTTAGCCTTATTGCATTGCCTTTAGGTTTAGGCTTAGCAATGGCTAGTGATGCACCTCCTATAGCAGGTATTATAGCAGCCGTTGTAGGCGGTATAGTGGTTTCTATACTTGGTGGTAGCCATGTTACTATTGTTGGTCCTGGAAATGGTTTGGTTGGTGTGCTTTTAGTTGCCATAACTACTCTTGGAATAGAAAGCGCCTATGTTGCTATTATGTGCTCGGGTGTTTTATTACTCCTTTTAGGTTTTTTTAGAATGGGAACCCTCGCCGATTTTTTTCCGTCTTCTGCCATTCAAGGCATGTTAGCTGCCATAGGTCTTATTATTTTAGGGAAACAATTTCATATTATGTTTGCCCACAAAATAAAACGCGAGGACACTATAGACTACCTTTTTGAAATACCTTATACAATTAACGATGCTATTCATTACGAAAATGAAGGTTTAATTTATGCAGCCTTGGCAGGTATTTTAAGTTTAGCTATCATGCTGTTTTATTCTAAAATTAGAAATAAATATTTACAATTGATACCTGCACCTATGTGGATTGTTATTCTGTCTATTGGGTTTAGTTACTATTTTGAATTCGGTTTACACGAACCAAATCCAATTGCAAAAGAATACATGATTTCTGGTATTCCAACTATTCAAACCATTATTGCCGACATACCTCGTCCTAATTTTAGTGGTATTTGGAACCTGTCTTTTTGGGGTAGTGTTTTATCGCTTACTCTTATTTCGAGTATAGAATCACTTTTAAGCATTAAAGCCGTAGATAAGTTAGACCCCGAAAAAAGACGTTCTAACGTAAATAAAGATTTAAAAGCATTAGGGCTAGCAACTATAGGAAGCGGGCTTTTAGGCGGTTTAAATGTTGTAACGGTTATTGCGCGTAGCTCGGTTAATGTAAACAATGGTGCTAGTAATAGATCTGCAAACTTTTTCCATGCCTTATTTCTAATATTATTTATTGTATTATTTAGCACCCAATTAACAAGAATTCCGTTGCCTGCTTTAATGGCTATATTAGTATATACAGGTTATAAACTAGCCTCTCCAAATATTATTAAAAAAATATTTTCAATAGGAAAAGAACAACTTATAATTTTCTTTGTTACCCTAATTATTACTTTAAAAATAGGATTAATTACAGGTATTATTGCTGGGGTTATTACAACACTTATAATCCATATTATTATCAATAAAAGTGTTAGTTTCTTTGTAAGAAACTTGTTAAAACCTAATGTTTTAATGTACAAAGAAGAAGAAAATCAAAATAACTTTTATGTTAGTGTAAAACACTTTTGTAGTTTTTTAAATTATTTTAGACTTAAACAACAACTAGATGATGTACCCGAAGACCAAGACGTTATTGTTGATTTCTCCTTATGTGAATTCGTAGATCATACCGTTATGGAAAACATGCATAGCTATCAAGAATTATTTAAAAAACGTGGTGGCCATTTTGATGTAATTGGATTGGATATGCATGATACCGATTCTAAACATCCTTTTGCTTTAAGGCGTATGCTTCCGGTTCCAAAAATTATTAAAAACAATTTAACAAGACGTCAAACCAGCATGGAAAGTTTGGCAAAAAGCTATCATTACAATTACTCTTCAAAAAAAATAAAAGAAGTCGATTTTTTAAACAATTTCTCATTCTTTAATACAAAACATATCAATCATATTTACAATAAACTATCTCCCGAAGACAAATCCACCAAATTATTTGATATTGAATTTTCTGAAGGTGAATTTATTGCAAAAGAAGTTGTTAGAAAAACCATGCTTCACATAAATTTAGAACATACTATTCCAGAATTCACTTTAGATAAAGAAGGCTTTTTAGAAAAAGTCTCAGCCTTTGCAGGTTTTAAAGATATTAATATTGAAAACCATAAAGATTTCTCTCATCGTTTTCATTTATTGGGAGATAATGAAAAAGCAATTAGCACCTTTTTTAATGATGATATTACCCATTTCTTTGAAAGTAATCCATACTACCATGTAGAATCTAATGGAAAAGCTTTACTTATTTTTGGAAAAGAACGAATAGCAAGTATTAAAGAAATTAAAGCTTTATTCGACTTTGGTAAACGGTTAAAAGATGTAATAAACTAAATTTTTAAAATACTTTCAATTTATAACACAAATTAAAAATAAGGATACAAATAATACGATTTAACCTTAATAAGCGATAAATTTGATGTTTTATTCTTAATATATTCTTAACATTTCTAACCATTAACAATAGTTTTCTTAATTTTACACTCCTATAAAAAGAGTCACCTATAATTTTAATTTAAACTTTAATGTTACATTACAAATTACATCTGACATATAAAAAAATGATTAAAAACAGATGAATTTATACCCCATAAATGCTGGTAACTTTAAACTAGATGGTGGTGCTATGTTTGGTGTTGTACCCAAATCAATATGGCAGCGTACCAACCCCGCAGACAGTAATAATATGATTGATTTAACATCTCGATGTTTACTTATTGAAGATGGTAACAGGCTTACACTAATAGATAATGGTATGGGCAATAAACAATCTGATAAATTTTTTGGTTATTACTTCCCTTGGGGCGATTTTAGTTTAGATAACTCACTAAAAAAACAAGGATTTCATCGTGATGATATTACCGATGTTTTTCTAACACATTTACATTTTGATCATTGCGGAGGAAGTATACAATGGAATAAAGATAGAACAGGTTATGAACCTGCTTTTAAAAACGCCTCTTTTTGGAGTAATGAAAACCATTGGAAATGGGCTACAGAACCTAATAGAAGAGAAAGAGCATCTTTTTTAAAAGAAAATATTCTACCTATGGAAGAAAGCGGGCAATTAAAGTTTACATCGCTTCCTAATAATGATTTACTAAAAAATTCTGAACTAGATTTCGATATCTTTTTTGCCGATGGGCATACCGAAAAACAAATGATTCCAATGATACATTACAAAGGAAAAACCATTTGTTTTATGGCCGATTTGCTACCATCTGTTGGGCATTTACCGCTTCCTTTTGTTATGGGATACGATACCAGACCTTTATTAACACTTAGTGAAAAAGAAAAATTCCTTAATATGGCAGCAGATAATAACTATTTTTTGTTTTTAGAACACGATGCTCATAACGAAATTATTACAGTTCAGCACACCGAAAAAGGCGTACGATTAAAAGATACATTTTTAACTCAAGACATATTTAATTAAAAAATAGACTAACATAAATATTATTACATGAAACATCCATGACTATTAATTTAGTTACACAAAAAAAACAACTATTTGGATGTTGCATGTGACCATTGAAAAACAATAAACAATAACACATGAAAACAATTAAAATTCTATCACTTTCAGTACTTGCTACTGCTTTATTTTATGGATGCGGGAGTACATCAGATATTCTTTCAACACCTGTTGAAAACATTGATACATCTCCATTAAAAATATCTGATTTAACAGAAAAAGAAAAACACACTTGGGGACACTTAGATTTAGCAAAAGATACCATTCCTGGAATGAGTGTTGATAAAGCTTATACCGAAATCATTAAAAACAAAAAAGGAAAAACAGTTATTGTTGCAGTTATTGACTCTGGAATTGATATTGATCATGAAGATTTAAATGATGTTATCTGGACTAATGAAGATGAAATTCCAAACAATGGAAAAGACGATGATAAAAATGGTTATGTTGATGATATTCACGGATGGAATTTTTTAGGTGATGGATATAACGAACAATTAGAATATGTACGTATTCTAGCAAGTGGAGATACTAGTAATCCTGATTACGCTAAAGCTCAAACTGAATATGATACAGATTATCAAAAATTCACGGGTTATAAAACCAATTACGAACAAATATATCAGCAAATTACTAGTGCTGATGATGCTATTACAAAACATTTAGGAAAATCTGATTATACTAAAGAAGAAGTAAATGCTATTAAAACAGAAGATGAAGCATTAACTCAAGCCATCCAAGTTGCTAAATATATGTACAGTAATGGTATGGATTCTTTAAGTGATGCAAAAAAAGAAATAAAAAATGGTTTAGAAAGTATTAATGACCGTTTAAACTATAACTTAAATAAAGAATTTAAAGGTCGTATTAATGGAGATAACGCCAATGATATGTCTACTAAATTCTACGGAAACGGAAACGTAAAACCAGTTAAGATAACAGAAAGTCATGGTACGCATGTTGCAGGTATTATTGCTGCCGAACGTAACAACGGAAAAGGAGCAAATGGTGTTGCTAACAATGTTAAGATTATGAGTGTAAGAGCGGTTCCAAATGGTGATGAATATGATAAAGACGTTGCACTTGCCATTAGATATGCTGTAGATAATGGTGCCAAAATTATTAACGGAAGTTTTGGTAAATACTACTCACCCCATAGTGATTGGGTACGTGATGCTATTGCTTACGCAGGAGAAAACGATGTTCTTTTTGTTAATGCAGCAGGAAATGAAGGAGCCGATATAGATACGATAAACGTATACCCTAATGATGCAATTGGTGTAGGTCCAGAAGTTTCAAATACATTTATAACTGTTGGTGCTTTAGCGCCTAAATATGGTTCTAATATGGTAGCTGGTTTTTCAAATTATGGAAAAGTAAATGTTGATGTTTTTGCTCCAGGAGCAAAAATATATTCTACAACACCAGAAAACGAATATCACACAAAAGGAGGAACTTCTATGGCTGCACCAGCTGTAGCAGGTGTTGCTGCTTTAATTCGTTCTTATTATCCTAAATTAAGTGCTGCTCAAGTAAAACAAATACTTATGGATTCTGGTTTAGCCATAAACACAAAAGTTGTTGTTGGTGGTGATACTAATAATGTAAAACCTTTTGGAGATTTAGTAAAATCTGCAAAAATGGTTAATGCTTACAACGCGTTAATAATGGCTTCAAAAACAGCTAATTAAAACACTAAATTTATAACAAAAAAGAGGCTCTTAGCCTCTTTTTTAATTTCCAATACTATGAAACGATTATTTATTTCTACTTTAGGTTTGTTTGTTTTCTTCTCTTGTAATACTACAAAAGAAATAACATCTGCACCATCAATCCCAACAACTCCTGTTACCCCAATGGCATCTCATGCTAAGGCAACATCTACTTATTGGCAACAGCATGTTGATTATAAAATGGATATTGATATGAATGTAAATACGTATCAATACAAAGGAAAACAAACTTTAGTATACACGAATAATTCACCCGATGTATTAAACCGCGTATACTACCATTTATACTTTAATGCCTTTCAACCAGGTAGTGAAATGGATGTACGCTCACTTACTATTGCAGATCCAGATCCAAGAGTTGGAAATCGCATTAGTAAACTTAAACCTAATGAAATTGGCTATATTAAAGTAAACGCGCTTAATCAAAATGGTACAGCCTTAAAATACGAAACAGTAGGCACCGTTTTAGAAGTAGATTTAGCAAAACCTATTCAACCAGGAGAAAGTGTCACTTTTAACATGGATTTTGACGCACAAGTACCACTACAAATACGCCGTTCTGGTAGAAATAATAAAGAAGGGGTTGCTTTATCAATGACCCAATGGTACCCAAAACTAGCAGAGTATGATTTTGAAGGTTGGCATGCCGACCCGTATATAGGACGTGAATTTCACGGTGTTTGGGGTGATTTTGATATTACTTTAAAAATAGACAAAAACTATGTAGTTGGAGGTACTGGTTACTTAAAAGGTGCACCTGAATTAAATGGAAACAAAAAAACATTGCATTTTGTTTCACCAAATGTTCATGATTTTACTTGGGCTGCAGACCCTGATTACATTCATGATACGCTACAAGTACCAGATGGCCCGCTTTTAAATTTCTTTTATAAAAGCACATTAGATGCCGATAAATTAAAAAGCTGGAAAAAAATACAGTCTAAAACTGCTGACCTCATGCAATACTTTAGTAAAAATATAGGCAAATATCCATACAAGCAATATTCTGTTATTCAAGGAGGCGATGGCGGTATGGAATACGCTATGTGTACGCTTATTACTGGCAATAGAAGCTATGGTAGCCTAGTAGGTGTAACAGCTCATGAAATGGCACATACTTGGTTTCAGTTTTTATTGGCTTCAAACGAAGCAAAACACGAATGGATGGATGAAGGTTTTACGAGCTATATAAGTGATTTGGCTATGAATGACATTATGAAAGAAGGTAAAGAAAACCCAGCAGAAGATGCTTATAAAGGGTATTTTTACTTAGCTAAATCTGGAAAGGAACAACCTTTAACAACTCATGCCGATCGTTATAAATACAATCAAGCGTATGGCATTTCGGCATATAATAAAGGCGAAGTTTTTATAGCACAATTAGGTTATATTATTGGACAGGATAATTTAAAGAAAACCATTAAAAAATATTTTACCGATTTTGCTTTTAAGCACCCAAAACCTATTGATATTATTAGAACTGCCGAAAAAGTATCTGGTTTAGAACTCGATTGGTATTTAACAGATTTTGCTCAAACTACCAATACTATAGATTATGGTATAAAAACAATTGAAGGTAATACTATAACTCTAGAGCGTATTGGTATTATGCCAATGCCAATAGATTTAACTGTTACTTATACCGATGGTTCTAGCGAAGATTTTTATATTCCATTACAAATGATGCGTGGTGAAAAACCAACCACAGCAACCATAATAAATGATTGGGCTTGGGCGTATCCAACTTACACATTTAAAGCTTCAAAAAGTGTAAAATCTGTACAAATTGACCCAAAAGAAATGATGGCAGATATAGATAGGGGAAATAATAAGAAGTAAACTATTTTTTAAATAAAAAAGAAAGCCCTTTGTATGAATTGCAAAGGGCTTTTTTGTTATCTAACAGTCTCTTGGCTTTATCAGAAAAAACAGCTAACTTCGTTTAACGTATGATATAAAACATTCAAGAGATTTCATATCAACTTCGTTACCACACATTTGAAAAATGACGAAAAAACAGCGAAAAATATTCTATCCGACCATCTTCTTTATCGGAATAGTTTTAATGTATTTTCAAATACAAATCTTTAGAAATACGATAATTAATTGGTTAATTCCTGCATCAATAATAATTATTTTTAGTCTTTTGAGTTTTTTGTTGGATTTTAAAAATTACAAGAGTACATATGAATACAGTGGATTTGTACTCTACCTCTATTCTGCTATGCATTACTTAATTGGATTTGGATTTATTTTTTGCTCAATCTTTATGCTAACCAATTATTATTTCGCTGACCAAAATATAGAAACGGAATCTTATGAAATTGTTGACAGGTATGAATTAGGTGCTGGAGGTGGTAGAAAAACAAGTCACGGATCACAGCCAGCATTCATAATTAATTATAAAGGCGAAAAAAAAGAACTAGTTTTTTATACTCAATATTTAGAAAAAATGAATTTTTATAAAATAGTAGAAATTGATACTCGGAAAGGGTTTTTCGGGTTTGATATTTTGGAAAACAAAAAACTGAAATAAAAAATGTGTGGTAACATTGTATATATAAAATTGCTGTTTTAGCTCAACCAATGTTAGTTGCTTTGTTTGCTAGCTTCTGATTTTCCTTCGGAAAATCCTCGCATACAAACACGCAACTTTCAATATACGTAACCGGTAAACTAAACATCCCCAAAACCCCTTAATTTCAATACCAAGGTTCTTTTTTATACATGCTTGTTTTAGCAACACGTTCCCTGTTATTTAATCTTAAATGTGTGTTTGTAATTTGTCTGTTTCTGTAGCCCAACAAATGAAAAAACGATTTGGCAAAAAACTTAGCTATTTTTAAGTTTACTTGTAAAAGACCTTCTTGTTTATTTAACCAATGAATACCTGGTAAAAATGCCAAAAAACTATCGGTTTTAATACCTCTTAAAAGTATTGACAATTTTAATAAAAAAGGCTTTATAGGTTTTATAATAAAATAACCTTCGGCGCCTCTTTTTTGATATAAAGGCATAAAAATACGGCCAGAATATGGTGAAGCTATTTCAATTTGATTATTAATTGCTAGTTTCGTTCCTTTATTAATACTCTGAAAACTTTTAAAACCATTTAACATTTTAAAAGTATCATGCTGTTGTATTTTATGAAGATGAATAACTTCAAAAACATCAACAATATTAATTGCCTGATTTTGTAATTGTTTATAAAAACCTGAGAAATCTATAAGTCCTTTTTCATTTAAAGCACCAGAATATACTAAGGTTAAATATATAAAAGCAATGCTATTGGTTATAGATCGTAAATCATCATGTTGCCCAGACTCAAAACCTAATGATACGTAACCCAATTCGTTTATATAACTTAATAAAGGTCCTTGTAAATATTCCTCTATACCTAAAATAATAGGCACAGGAAATTGTTTAGAAAATTTCCTATTTATTAAAGCATCATTAATAGTTATAAATGGTAATGTTTGACTAGATGTAGTATGTAAATCTATAAAATAAAACGGTGGTGCATTGGTTTTTAAAATATCATTTAAAACATCTAGCAAGACTATTAATTCCTTTTCATCTTCATTTAAATCAGCCTTATTTTTAATGGCTGCAATGCTTTCTTTTGTCCACAGCCTATTTAAATCTTTTTCAATGTATCTCTGATTTTTTTTAAGCGCCGATAAGTTTCCTGAAACTCCAAAAATAGTGCCTTTAACATAGGATGGGTTAATACTTGAAAAAACATCTTTTATAGCAAAAACTCCTGCCGTTTCGTTTCCATGAATACCTCCAAAAAAAACAACTGTTGGCCCAGGCAGAGAACCTTCTATTTTTCCGAGTATTCTGTTAACAGTTAGTTTATTTTCTAACGCTTTGCTATATACTTCAGTCATGTATTAAAAATCGTTTAAAGTGATTAAACCTATTAATTTATTATTTTTAATTACTGGAAGACTTCCAATAGCTCTGTCTTCCATAAGTTTTTTAGCTGTTTCAACAGACGTATATTCATCAATAGTTACAAGGTTTGTTTTCATTAATTTATCAACACTATTGTGTTTAAGTTTTTTAGTGTCTAAATACGCCTCTACATCTTTCCATGTTATTAAACCAACCAACTCTCTATTATTATTTATTACAGGCATGTGATGAATGTTTTTCCATTTCATAATATTTAAAACAAGCTCTATACTGTCTTTTTTATCTACAGAAAAAATATCATAACTCATTATATGTTTAACAAAACGCTTTTTTATAAAAGGCACATCTTCTGCATGATGCAGCATACTCCAAGTTGAAACTGGAAATCCAGTTTCTTGTTTTTCATATAGCTTAGCTGTAAGCAATTGCATGGCTTCAAAACGTTTATGTTTTTTTAACAAGCTTCTAAAATTTCTAACAAGCCACTCTGAACCATTATTGGCTTGTATTCTATCTTTAATAACTTTTAAATAATATTCAGCATCTTTTGGCAATATACCTACGGCATACAACCCTTTGTAAGCCATGGGAAGGAGCTCGTTTAAAATTAAATCGTAACTAGAAATATATTTGCCATTCCAATAAAACTGAGTTGCCATTCCATAACGAGCTGCATTAAAAAAATTGGTTTTTACATCTTTAAAATCCCACTGCTCATGAATATTATTATACGCTTTTGGTTTGCCTAACATAATACCAACCCAAAACATCATATTTGCAATTTCATCAATTGTTGTGGGACCAGAAGGTATGTATCTATTTTCTATTCTTAAATTTGGCTTTCCATCCGTTTGTCCATAACACACTCTATTCCAAGGATAAACAGTGCCATTATGCAAACCTAATGCTCTTAATTTAGGTGTTTCTCCATTTTTTACCATGTCTACACTATCACGGGTAAAACCAGTGGTTAAAAAACTTCTAAATCTAGAAATGTTATCTTTAAATATATCTGTAATAGTTCCTGTTTGCCAATTACTGCCAAAACTAACCCTAGATTGTTTTTCGTTTAATAAATATGAATTAATACGAGTATCAATGCTTTGAGTAAACAAGGCTATTCTAGTTTCTCTCCAAAGTTCCTTACCAAATAAAATAGGTGAATTGGTACAAGCACTTAAAACGGGCCCGGAAATAGCTTGTGCCCAATTATAATTATCTACAAACGTTTTTGGACTTAGTTGTAAATGCATTTGAAAACTGGTATTACAGCCTTCTAACATTACAGAGTCGTGCAATAAATTTATTTCATCGACACCCTTTATATGAATATCAAAACTTTGTCTTCTTCTCCATTGTTTTATAACATCATTTAAATGTGAATAACGCTCAACATTGGTCATACTCTGTTCGTCAACATCATTAACAGATAACGAAGGTAGAATACCTGTTAAAATAATTTTAATGCCTTTTTTAGCTGCCGCTTTTTTAGCTTTATCTAGTAAGGTATCTAACTGTGTATGCAATTGAGAAAAGCAATCGTCTTTAAGCTCTAAAACATCTAAATTTATTTCAAGATTGTAATTTCCTATTTCAGTAGTAAAATGAGTGTCATCAATATCTTTAAGAACTTCTAAAGATTTATTTTCTGGTAAAAAATGATTGTTTACTAAAAAAAATTCTTGCTCTGCTCCAATTCTAGTAGGGCTTTCTTCTATTAAACCTTTTTCAATCATTAAATCAAGAGCCTTTATATCATTTAATAAATGATATATATAATTTGCTCTATCCTTTTTAGTCCTCAGTTTTGTAACATTTAAATCGCCCATATCAACTTCGGTTTTAAAATATTTAAAATACTATTATTCAAATGTTTTAACTATGATTTTTATCATGTAATAGATTTAGGTTTTTAATTAAAATTATAACTTCGTTTCAACATAATTAAGTTTGATTAAAACGGTACTTTGCATTAATTTGACAAAAATGAAAAAGGTCTCTATAAAAAATATTACTAGCTTTATCTTAATAATCTTTACGCTAATAGCTTGTGATTCTCCAGCATATATATCTGGAAAAATAGAAGGCATAGAAAAGAAAGGTGCTAAGGTTTATTTAATTAAACCCGAAACCTTACGACAGGTAGCTGCTTCATATTTTGGAAAAGTAATAGACTCTGCTGTAGTAAACTCTGATGGTTACTTTGAGTTTAGCAATATGCCAAAAACTAAAGCATCAATATTATTAGAATTAGCAATAAAAACACCTGAAAAAGCTCCTAATTATTTACAGACTGATAACCCAAATAAGTCTAACTTTATGCCCATACAATGGCAAGTAGGAGAGGCTATTCAAATTACTGCTAAATTAAATGAGTTTCAAAAAAGTTTTTCAATTAAACACCCTTCTAAAGTTAATAAATCCTTGTTAGATTTAAGAGATATTAACGTGAAAGCTTACCAAAACTATCTTGCAAAAAAGCATTGGCAATTAGAAGATGGAAGCCAATTATTAGAAAAGGAACACGCCATTTTACAATATCAAACAAAGCTCATAAAATTTGCAAATAGCACACAGAACCTTATTCCTGCATTCGTGGCATTAAGATGGGTAAGTCCTGAAAATGACTATGAACGTGTGCCTGAATTTTTAGTAAATCAATGTCATAAATGGGCGAAAAAACAACCAAATCACCCGTGGGTAAAGCAGCTTTGTAAAGAAAGTGATCCTTCTAATTTACCTATTTTAGTAGGAGGTATGTTTCCTGATTTTAAGCTTCCCACACTAACAAAAGATACACTTTCTCTTAAAGACAAATTAGGAAAAAAACTCACTATTATAGACTTGTGGGCGTCTTGGTGTGCTCCTTGCAGAAAGGAAAATCGTGAAGTTTTAGCTCCTATTTGGGATGAATACCATAAACAAGGGATACAAATTATTGCTTATGCTTTAGAAAGTGATGCCTCTACTTGGAAAACTGCTTCTGTGCAAGATGGAGCTAATCGTTGGTTTCAAGTGTCATATTTACAAGGAGATGACTCCCCTTTCTTAAAGAAAATCCGTGTTAGAACCATTCCTGCTAACTTTATTCTTAATGATAAAGGAGTTGTTATTGCTAAAAATATTCATGGTAAGGCCTTAATTGATTTGGTGAAAAATTATATAAAAAATAAATAGCAAATTTTTCTAAACACAAAACTAATCGTATCTTTACGATTGGAAATGAAAAGAAATTTAGAACATATTGATTATGATGTAGATACTGAAGCTTTGGCGAGATTTGCAAAAGCTTTAGCACACCCTACACGTATTGCTATTTTAAAACATTTAGAAAATCAGTCATGCTGTTTTACAGGCGATTTGGTTGAGGTGTTTCCTTTAGCACAATCAACAGTGTCTCAGCATTTAAAAGAATTAAAAAATGCAGGGTTAATTCAAGGCGAATTAAAACCACCCAAAATAAAGTATTGTATTAATCAAGAAAACTGGAAACTAGCGAAGTCGCTTTTCAAATCTTTTTTTGATTGATATATTTTTTATAAAACGAATCGCTTATTTGCGATAAACAAATAATAATTAAGATGTCTAAAACAATTAAAGTATTAGGTACAGGATGCCCAAAATGTAAAACATTAACGAGTTTGGTTGAAACTGTTGTAAATGAAAATAACATAAACGCAACTGTAGAAAAAGTAGAAGATATTATGGAAATCATGACTTTCAATGTTATGAGTACACCTGCTTTGGTAATAGATGGTGTGGTAACAATAAAAGGAAGAATACCATCAAAACAAGAAATTTTAGAATTATTACAAACACCAGATCAAAAAAAGGATAATGAAACTGAAGGCTCTTGTTGCTCTAAAGATGGGTGCTGTTAATTAGAAAAAGATGTTCGATTGGATACAGCAATTAGCAGATTGGTTGGTTTATGATGCTTTAGGCATGCAACCCAAAAATCATTTATCTGAGGCTTTACATTTCTTTATATATGATACTACAAAGATTGTAATCCTTCTTTTTGTAGTCATATTTTTTATGGGAATAGTGAATAGCTACTTTCCTATAGATAGAGTAAAAAACTATTTATCACGACATAAATTATACGGTTTAGAATATCTTATGGCTAGCCTATTTGGTGTTGTAACCCCTTTTTGTTCTTGCTCATCGGTTCCATTATTTATTGGTTTTGTTCGAGGCGGTATTCCGTTAGGAGTCACTTTTGCATTTTTAATAACATCACCCTTAGTAAACGAAGTTGCCATTGGGTTATTTATAGGTTTGTTTGGTATTAAAACAACGCTCATTTATGTTGTAAGTGGTGTTGTATTAGGTACTGTTTCTGGTACTATTCTTCAAAAATTAAAATTAGAACGCTATTTAACACCTTGGGTAAAAGATGTTTTAGCAAATGCACAAAAAGAACAAGATGCTTTTCAAGAAGAAAATCAATCTTTTGTACAACGCTTACCAATTATTAAGAATGAAGTTTTTAAAATTATAAAAGGCATCATGCCATATGTTATTATTGGTATTGCTGTTGGCGGACTCATGCACGGATACATTCCAGAAGGATTTTTTGAACAGTATATGAATAAAGACAATCTTTTTGCAGTACCAATAGCTACTGTTTTAGCGGTTCCTATGTATTCAAATGCTTCGGGCATTCTTCCTGTAGCACAAGTATTAGTTGCTAAAGGAATCCCCTTAGGTACAGCCATTGCTTTTATGATGGGTGTTGTTGGTTTGTCATTTCCAGAAGCCATGCTTTTAAAAAAGGTCATGACTTTTAAATTAATAGGCATCTTTTTTGGTGTCGTAACGCTCTGCATCATCATATCAGGTTACATATTCAACATCATCTTATAAAACAAATACATTATGAAATTATTTAAATTTTTATCCGTTTTAATTTTTAGTATAACTTTAGTATCCTGCAATGGACAAACTAAAAATAAAACTACAAAAACAAATCAATCTATCTCTAAAATTGAAGTCATCGATTTTCATTCTACACATAGGTGTATGACCTGTAACGCTATTGAAGCAAGTACAAAATATACGCTTGAAACATATTTTACAGAAGAAGTTAAAAATGGCAAAATCACCTTTCAAGTTATTAATGTAGATGATAAGAAAAATGAAAAAATTTCCGAAAATTTTGAAGCATCAGGAACAGCGTTATTTTTAAACGTTGTAAAAAATGGAAAAGAAAAGCATATAGATTTAACAGAATTTGCTTTTATGAATGGAAATGAAAAAGAAGTCTTCGCAAATGCGTTAAAATTAAAAATAGAAAATGAATTAAAAACGCTTTAATGGAGTTTTTAAAATCGTTATTAGAAAATGCTACGTTACCATTTATATCTGCCTTGGTATTAGGATTAATGACAGCTATTAGTCCTTGTCCTTTAGCTACAAATATTACGGCTACTGCTTATATATCTAAAAATATGTCTAGTAAAAAAAAAGTACTTTTAAGCGGAGTATTGTATTCTTTAGGTCGCGCTTTTAGTTATACAGCCATTGGTCTTGTACTTTATTTTGGAGCAAGCAAATTTCATATAGCACGATTTTTAAATCAAAATGGAGAAAAATATTTAGGCCCATTACTTATAATTTTAGGCTTAATCATGCTGAATATTATTAAACTAAACTTTTTAGGACAATATAGTATTTCTGATAAGCTTTCAGAAACATTCAAAACTAAAGGGTTGTTAGGAACCTTTTTAATTGGAGTGGTATTTGCCTTAGCATTTTGTCCGTACAGTGCAGCTTTATTTTTCGGGATGTTAATACCTATAACAATATCTAGTGCAGATGGACTTTACTTACCAATTATTTTTGCTTTTGGCACAGGACTTCCAGTACTTTTATTTACATATCTATTAGCTTTTGCTGCCAATAACATTGTTTTTTTTTATAAGAAGATAACTAAAATAGAAAAGCTAATGCGCCATATTGCAGGAGTTGTTTTTGTGATAACTGGGGTTTATTACATTTTAATTTTTGCTGAAATAATAAAATAATGTAATCACTAACTACAAAACAAACATCTTAAACAAACAAACCCAAAAACCCACATTAAAAGCAAGTGGGTTTTTTATTTTACTACCTTTGGGTTTTTAAAAGAAACTACTTGAAATTTACGTACAATAAAAAAGAAAAACTAAAAAGCAAAAAACTCATTGATCTGTTATTTACTGAAGGTCAATCAGTTTCTGCATATCCGTTGCGTTTAGTTTATATGCCTACTACTTTTAATGAAGATCTTATGGCTAAAACAGGGCTTTCTGTAAGTAAGCGAAATTTTAAAACAGCTGTAGACAGAAACCGCATAAAACGTTTGTTAAGAGAATCTTACCGATTAAACAAAACCACTTATTTTAACAATTTAACAACACAACATGCGTTTATGATTTTGTACATTGGCAAAGACAAACCCACTTTAGCCCAAGTAGAAAACAGAATGAAACTGTTATTTGAAAAATTTCAAGACAAAGTTTCTAAAAAATAATTCTAATGAAATACTTACTTAAAAAGAAAATTATAATTCCTGTTATTGCCTGCGTTATATTTTTAACAGGAACCGCTTTTAAAAATGATTTTTTTGAAATAGCAAAGCAAATTGAAATCTTCACAACTTTGTTTAAAGAAATTAACATGAATTATGTTGATGAAACAAACCCTGGCGATTTAATGGATACCGCTATAAAAAGCATGTTAACCGATTTAGATCCGTACACCAATTTTTATAACGAACAAGATGTAGAAGCGGCTAGAATTAATAATACAGGCGATTATACAGGTATTGGCGCTAAAGTAAAAACATTAAAAGATAAGCTAATTATTGTAGAACCCTATAAAGATTATCCAGCTGACAAAGCAGGATTAAAAGCGGGAGACGAAATTATTAAAGTAGAAAACACATTAATTGAAACCTATAAAGAACATGCCGGCGATTTATTAAAAGGTGCTCCAGGTTCATCAGTAAAAGTTACTTATAAACGCCAAGGAAAAACACAAACAGCCACTATAAAAAGAGCTGAAATTGAAATTAGTGCAGTACCACACTTCTCTCTAGTTAACAATAAAACAGGCTATATTGTTTTAAGTAAATTTAATAAAAAAGCTGCTGCCGAAACCAATTATGCTTTACGCGATTTAAAAGCCCAAGGTGCCGAACGTATTATTCTTGATTTACGTGGTAACCCTGGTGGTTTATTAAATGAAGCTATTAAAATTGTAAACTTATTTGTACCAAAAGGACAATTAGTAGTTACCACAAAATCTAAAGTAAAAAAATACAATAAAACATACTACACAAAAAATGATCCTATAGATACCGAAATACCTTTGGTTGTTTTAATTGATGGTGGTAGTGCTTCGGCTAGTGAAATTGTTTCTGGTTCTTTACAAGATTTAGATCGCGCAGTAATTGTAGGCTCTAGAAGTTTTGGAAAAGGTTTAGTACAACGCCCAAAAAAATTAACCTATGGTACACAAATTAAAATTACTATTTCTAGATACTATACGCCTTCTGGACGTTGTATTCAAGCTTTAGATTATTGGCATAGAAACGAAAAAGGAGAAGCCGTTCGTGTTAAACAAGAAAACTACAACGAATTTAAAACCAAAAACGGACGTAAAGTATTTGATGGTGGCGGTGTGTTTCCTGATGCTACTTTTAATGCATCAAAAAACTCTGCTATTACAAACGCTATCGTTAAAAACGATCTTATTTTTAATTATGCTACTAATTATTATTACAAGCATAATGTAACAGATGTAAATAGTTTAAAATTAACAGATACCGATTTTAAAGACTTTAAAAACTATTTAAAAACAAATAATTTTTCTTTTGAAACCGAAACAGAAAAAGCACTTTATAAAGCTTTTGAAGCCGCTCAAAAAGAGGAATTAAATGATAATATTGAAAAAGATTTCAATACCTTAATATCTAATTTAAATAACTCTAAATCTAGTGTTATAGATGAAAACAAAGATTATTTATTAGAATTATTAACCGAAGAAATTGTAAAACGCTATACATACAGAGAAGGTTTATATGAATACTATAAAATTCATGATCCTAAAATAAAAAAGGCTTCAGAAATACTTGGTAGTATTACCACTTATATGGATTATTTACGATAAAACGAAGAAGTTTATTTATCGAAAATTAAAATAGTATATTTATAATCTTATTCTATATTCCTACTATGAATAAACTATTTGTATTAATATTAATTACATGCTGTTGCCAATTTGGGTTTTCTCAAAATAAATTAACCCACGAAGTTTATTTTGATACCGATAAATATACTGTTCCTTCTACTGAAGAAAACCGATTACTTCTTTTTATTTCTACATTAAATAATGTTGATATTGAGTTTATTTCCATTTATGGGTTTTGTGATGATATTGGAGCAGATACCTATAATTTAAAATTATCGCAACAACGTGCTAACGCTATAAAAACCATTTTTTCTAACAATGAAATTAGTGAAGATTTAATAAGTAATGTAGATGGTAAAGGCGAAATACTTTTAAAAATTATTGAAGAAAAAAACCTTTTAAAAATAAGAGGTTTAAACAGAAAAGTGGAAATAATTGTAATACCTAAAGTTCCTAAACCTGTTGTTGTAGCTGAAAAAAAAGAACCTATAATTAAAGAAAAAAAGATTGTAGACTTAATAAAAGAAAGTACAAAAGGTGATAAAATAATTTTTAAAAATATTTTATTTAAAACAGGTTATAGTACAGTAACACCAGATTCTAAAAAAATATTAACCGAAATTGCAGAAGTACTTGCAGAACGAAAAGATATTTATTTTACTATTCAAGGGCATGTATGTTGTACACAAAATAGTAGAGATGCTGTAGATAGAAAAACAAAACTTCGTAACCTATCTGAAGCCAGAGCAAAATATGTATACGATTATTTTGCAAAAAAAGGAGTGAGTAAAAAACGCATGCGACATTTAGGAATGCGAAGAAAATTTCCGCTTGGTGGCGACCCAAAATTTGATAGACGTGTCGAAATTTTAATTACCTATGTTGGTGGCAATTAAAAAGATAACATTTTCTGTTTTATTTATACTTATAAGTTTTATTGGTATAGCACAAACCACGGCTATTCCAGATGTTAATTTTGAACAAGCTCTAATAAATTTAGGAATAGATTCTGGAATTATTGACGGTTCTGTATTAACTTCAAATATAAGTGGCTTAACCAATTTAGATGTTTCAAATTCTAATATTTCAGACCTAACTGGTATTGAAGATTTTGTGGCACTAGAAATTCTAAATTGCAATAACAATAAATTAACTATTTTGAATCTTACAAACAATACAAATCTTCTACAATTGTTTTGTTTCAATAATAATTTAAATAATTTAGATATTACTAAAAATATTAATTTAAATATTTTATGGTGTTATAGTAACCAATTAATAAATATAAATATAACACAAAACACTAATTTAATTTCTTTACGTTGTGAAGGCAATCGTTTAACAAGTATAGATACTTCAAATAATCTAAGTTTAAATGTTCTTGTATGTGAAATTAATCTAATATCTACTCTAGATATTAGTAAAAATATATCTTTAAATAGGCTTCAATGCGGTAGCAACTTCCTATCTGTTTTAGATGTTAGTAATAATACTAATTTATCAATTCTATATTGTGATTCAAACCAATTAAGTACTTTAAATCTTTCTCAAAATAGTTCGCTTAATACATTAGGTTGTTCTGAAAATTATTTAACAGAATTAGACGTAAGTCAGAACTCTTCTTTAACAACTTTAATTTGTCATACAAATGATTTGTGTCTACTAAATATTAAAAATGGAAACAATAGCAATATTACTTCAATGGATTTTAGTTTTAATCCTAACTTAAACTGTGTTGTTGTTGATAATATAAATCAAAATCATAGCACTTGGCAACCCACTTCTTTTTCTAATTATGTAAACACAGAAGATGCATGTAGTAATTTTGTTTTAGTTGATACTTTAAATGATTTTATTGGACCATCTTATACCTTACCAATACTTAATAACGGAAATTATTTTACTGAATCTGGAGGTAATGGTACACAACTTAATACCGGAGATATAATTACTACAACCCAAACTATTTACATTTATAATGAAACTACTTGTAATTATAATGAATCTAATTTTAATGTATTAATTAATAATGCCGATTATTATATACCAAAATACTTTACGCCTAATAACGATGGTAGTCATGATTTATGGAAAGTAATTGATAACAATAATAAGGTTAATAACATTACCATTTATAATAGATATGGTAAGCTTTTAAAGTTTTTACTTCCCAATGCTCCTGGTTGGGATGGAACATACAATGGAACACTTTTAACAAGCGATAGTTATTGGTATATTGTTGTATTAAATACAGGCGAAGCTATAAAAGGACATTTTGCTTTAAAACGATAATTAATTTCTTATCATAGCTATATGCGGAATATCATCTTCTAAATACTCCTCTCCTATTTCTTTAAAACCACAATTATTATAAAATGATTTTAAATGTGCTTGCGCGGAAATTTTTATTTTTTGCTCTTTATAATGGTTTTCAATTACTTTAACTGAAGCTTTCATAATATCATAACCATATTTAAAAGCACGTTCATTTTTTTTAACCACTACCCTACCAATACTAGCATCTTCAAAATAATCGCCTGGTTTAAAAATTCGAGTATATGCAATAATTTTTCCGTTTTTAAAACCTAAAATATGCAGTGCTTTTTCATCTTTTCCATCAATATCTTGATATACACAATCTTGTTCAACAACAAATACTTCACTACGTAATTGCAGTAAATTATAAAGTTCTTGTTTGGTTAATTCTGAAAAGGCTTTTACTTGAATTTCTATCATCTTTCTATTTACTCAAAAAAGATTTCCGTCTTTACGAAAATAAAAAATAATTAATCTAGTCTTGTACAATCACATCTTTAGCATCCGATTTACCAAATTCTGGTTGAATATTTACATGATTTATATGGTATTTATTATACACTAAATCTTCAATATCATGCAAAACAGTATCAAATTCTGATAATGTAATATCTTCATTAAAATCTATATGTGCTTCTAAATGTACTTCATCTTCGTTTAATTGCCACACATGTACATGATGGAAGTTTTTAATAGATTCAAAAGCATTTATTTCTTCAACTATTTGTTTTATAGGAATGTTATCTGGAGTAAACAACATAAGTACTTTAGTTGATGATTTTAACAAATCGAAACCCATCCAAATTAAATAAATAGCAATAGCTAAAGTTAAAGCACTATCTACCCAATAAATTTGATAATACTTCATTAACAAACCACCAATAAGAACTGCAACACTAGCCATCATATCGGTAAATAAATGTAGATAAGCACTACGCATGTTCATATTAGAATCTGAATCTTTTTTTAATAAAAGCACACTAAATCCGTTACCTAAAATAGCAATTAAAGACAACCAAATAACTAAACCAGATTCAATTTCTTCCGGATGTTGAAACCGTTTAATAGCTTCAATAATTAATAATATAGCAACAATTAATAAAGTAGAAGCATTTATAAAAGCAGCTAAAATTTCGGCACGTTTATAACCAAAAGTTCTATAAATAGATGCTTCTTTTTTTGAAAGTTTATTAGCTATGTAACTAACAACTAAAGAAAGTACATCGCTAAAATTATGAAGAGCATCACTTAAAAGCGCTAAACTACCAGATAATATACCACCAATTATTTGTGATACCGTAATAAGAATGTTTAATAATATAGATATAAAAAGATTGCGACCTTTTAAATCGGGGTGATCATGATTGTGATTATGAGCATGATGATGTCCCATTTACAATGTTATTAACAAGATAAAGGAATTTTATCTATTCTATTTTGATGGCGTCCACCTTCAAATTCGGTATTAAAAAATACATCTACCATTTCTATAACTTGTTGAATGGCTGTAAACCTTGCAGGAATACATAATATATTAGCATTATTATGACTACGTATAAGATGTACAATTTCTTTTGTCCAACATAAACCAGCACGAATACCTTGATGTTTGTTAGCCGTCATAGCAACACCGTTTGCGCTACCGCAAATTAAAATACCAAAATCGGCTTTTTTAGTTTCAACATCTTCAGCAACAGGATGTACAAAATCAGCATAATCTACACTATCATTTGCATCGGTTCCGTAGTTATTAACAATATAACCTTTAGCTTCTAAATGCTTTATGATAGCAAATTTATAATCGGTTCCTGCGTGATCGTTTCCTATAGAAATTGTCATAATAAAAGTAAAATATAATTTAAGCTTCAAAGTTAATGAAACTCTATTTATTATAACTTAATAAGTTATAAATAAAGAATACCTTTTTAATCAATCATTATTTCATTCTATAATATCAAAATACCTAATTATAAATTCTCATTCTTTTCAGAATAACTATTTCAATAGAAATTTTAAAAAATTAGTTTAGTTAATTTTAAATGTTAATAAGTGCTATTATTAAATATTGATAACTAATAATCAATATGTTACTCCATTATTTTTAAAGTTTTTAATTTTATTTCTTAATCTAAAATAGAGTACTGTTCATTACTCATCGTTTTAGTACTCATTACTTGTTAATAACTGTTGATTAGTTTTTAAAAGAAAAATATTGAATATCCATTTATTTTTCCAATCAAAAATCACAATCAAATAACCTAAAATTTAAGCACTTTTTTTTAGCAATGTTATTAGACTAAAAATTGATAGATATAAACATGAAAAAATAAATATTTATTAATAATTAACAGTACTTTTTAGTTGTTAACAACTGTTCATAGAAAAATTAAAATCATTAAAAATGAACCTATTAATATAAATTCTATTGTTAATTACCTATTAACAGAATGTAAATTTATTGTAATCAAAATAAAATTTAAAAAAGTTATACCAGATATTAACAAGCTATAATAACCATTATTATTTTTTTAAATTTTAAAAGAAAAAGAATTATAATATATATATAGTTGATAACTTCAATTTAACACTAAGAAAATATCATTAAATAATTTAGTTGTAACTTTGAATAAAATAAATAGCAAACCTTCTCCTAAATTAAAGCTATTTAATAACAGAATTTCCAGTATCTTAGGAAATGAATATGATTACAAAAATTAAATGACAAGAAAGAAAAAAGGGAAATCCAAAAAAGGTATTTCCAACCTTACAAATACAATCTTAGGTATTTTAAAAAAAGAGAGAAACCAAAGTTTTAACTATAAACAAATAGCTGCTAAGTTAGGAGTTAATGATGCTAGCAGTAGAAATCAAATTATAAAAACTTTAGCAAAATTAGCTGCTAAGCAAGAGATAGAACAAGTAGAACGTGGTAAATTTAAAGCCATTGTTAATGCTGAGTATTATACAGGTAAATTAGATTTAGCTGCCAAAGGAAACGGTTATATTATTTGCGACGAATTTGAAGACGATGTATTTATTGCATCTAATAATATAAATAAAGCTTTAAATGGCGATGAAGTAGAATTTTACGTTTACAAACGCCGTCATAGAGGAAAATTAGAAGGCGAAATAACACAGATTTTAAAACGTGAAAAAAGTGAATACGTTGGTGTAATTCAAATTCATGAAAAGAAGAATTTTGCCTTTGTAATAGCTGATAGTAATAAAATGTATAAAGACATTTTTGTTCCTATTAATAAAATTAACAAAGCAGAAGATGGCGATAAAGTACTTGTAAAACTTGAAGATTGGCCAGAAAAAGCCGATTCTCCTTATGGTAAAGTGGTGCAAGTTTTAGGGAAACCAGGCGATCATAACACAGAGATTCACGCTATTTTAGCAGAATACGGTTTACCTCACGAATTTCCACACGAAGTAGAAGCATTTGCTAATAATTTAGATACCTCTATTACTGAAGAAGAAATTAGTAAACGTCGCGATATGCGTAAAGATTTAACCTTTACCATTGACCCAAAAGATGCTAAAGATTTTGATGATGCTTTATCATTTACAGTTTTAGAAAATGGATTATATGAAATAGGTATTCATATAGCCGATGTATCGCATTATTTACAAGAAGGTACTGTATTAGATGATGAAGCTTACGAACGTGCCACCTCGGTATATTTAGTAGATCGTGTGGTGCCAATGTTACCAGAAGTTTTATCAAATAATGCCTGTTCATTACGTCCGCATGAAGAAAAACTAACCTTTTCTGCTGTGTTTCAAATGAATGATAAATGTGAAATTAAAAACGAATGGTTTGGACGTACAGTAACTTATAGCGATGCACGTTTTGCATACGAAGAAGCGCAAGCAGTTATAGAATCTAAAACAAATACAATTCCTAAAGAAGTATCTCTTACAGGAGAAACTTATAATACATCGCAAGAAATTGCAGATGCTATTTTAAAAATGGATGAGCTAGCTAAAAAAATGCGTAATAAACGTATGAGTTCTGGTGCAATTTCGTTTGATAAAGTAGAGGTTAAATTCAATTTAGATGAAGCGGCGAATCCAATAGGTGTGTTTTTTAAAACCAGTAAAGATGCTAATAAACTTATTGAAGAGTTTATGTTATTAGCTAATAAAAAAGTATCGGAATTTGTTGGTAAAAAAGATCCTAAAAAAACCTTTGTATATCGTGTTCATGACGAGCCAGACGATAGTAAATTAGCTTCTTTACAAAATGTAGTTGGTAAATTTGGTTATAAATTAAATTTCCAAGACAGAAAAAGTGTGTCTAATTCTTTAAATAATTTATTAAAAGAAGTAAACGGAAAAAAAGAACAAAATCTAGTAGATACTTTAACTATTAGAACCATGAGTAAAGCCGAATATACCACCAAAAATATTGGGCATTATGGTTTAGCTTTCGATTATTATAGTCATTTTACATCGCCTATTCGTAGGTATCCAGATGTGATGGCACATCGTTTATTACAACAGTATTTAGATGGCGGAAAATCGGCAAACGAAGATGCTTACGAAGATAAATGTAACCATTCTAGTAATATGGAAAATCTAGCTACTAAAGCCGAACGCGATTCTATAAAATACATGCAAATTAAATTTATGCAAGATCATAAAGATGAAGAGTTTGTAGGTGTTATTTCTGGTGTAACCGATTGGGGAATTTATGTAGAAATTATTTCAAATAAATGTGAAGGTATGGTAAGTGTTCGCGATATGAAAGACGATCATTATGCCTTCGATCAAGACACTTATGCTATGGTTGGTAAAAACTCTAAAGTTATCTATCAACTTGGTGATGAAGTTATTGTAAAAGTTAAAAACACCGATTTAGTTAAAAAACATCTCGATTTTAACTTAATAGGTAAACCAGAAGAAAGTAATATATAAATTCGAAGTGTTTTTAATAAAAGTAAGCCACAAACTAACATATAGTTTGTGGCTTTTTATTTTAAAATATTTTGGCGTTACCACAAGAGTCAGGCTTTCCACTATATCTTTCTGCGAAGTAGTTTAGAATTTGTTTTGAGATCTCATTATCAAACAACTTTTAGTTTATAATGGATGAGTCTTAAATTAAAAGCTTCGCATAAAGGATGCCGTTGCAATCCTTAACGCAGATTATAGAATATTTTAGATATTCGTTTATCGGTCTGTGTATGGTGTGTATCCCGCAGGGCATGCACTATACACCTTGTTATCTACTTTTGAGTTTCTTCGAAGCTTCAGAATATCGATACAATAATTCTTTCTCTTGTGCAATCATTTCATTCCATTCTAATGCTAGGACAATAACACTTTCTTCGACCAATTCTTCCCTATGAATTTCTCTCGAACTAAGAAAGTCTATAATTCTATCTATCGTTTTTAAAACTCTTGATTGTTGTTCATAAACAGAAAACAATTGTTGAGATTCTTCAAACGAAATACGATTAGAAATTCTTTCTTCTTTTGCTATCAACCATGCAATGTTTTGAAAGTCACCCTGTTTTACACCTCTTGGAGCTATCAAATTTAGTTCGAAGTATCCTTTCTTTAAAAAAGTAGTTGATAAGGAATCTTTTAATGCAGCTAATTGAATATTTTCTAAAACGGATTTATGATATGGAATAAGATCTTCTAATAAAGATTGATTACTTTTTATCTCTCCTGAAATGTTAGTCATCATGACATTGGTGTTTCTCAGCTCGTTCTTATTGCTTTTCCACTCGTTAATAAACAAAGCAAGAAGCACACTCAAAACAATCATAAAAGTCTCGATCAAAACTTTTTTCCAATTCAATTTTTGTTTCATTTTTTTCTATTGTAGATAACGACGTTGATATGAAATCGTTTTAATGTTTTATATTATACGATAAACTAAGTTAGCTAAAATTTCTGATAAAGTCAAGTTATGATTATTTAATAATTACTGTAACAAAATGTAACATTCCCACCAATTTAAACACTAATAAGTAAAATATAAAACACTATGATATTAACAACAACCAATTCCATAGAAAACCATGTTATTCAAGATTACTTAGGTATTGTAACAGGTGTAGATGTAAATACGCCAAATGCAACACTAAGTTTTAGTATGAAAAAATATTACGATTCGTATGAAAATAAGGTTAACGAAGTAAAAGAAGCTGCTTTTCAAAAACTAAAAGACAATGCTACTAAATTACATGCAAATGCAGTTGTTGGTATTAATTTAGATATTGAAACATCACCTACTACAGGTTTAATTATGGTTTCAATAACAGGTACAGCAGTAAAGGTTTCTTAATATATTTTAAGTTTCTTATAAAGTTTTCATAAAGTGAATTAACAACGGAATAATTATTGATAATTTTGCGTTATATCAAAAAAATATAAATTCAATGAAAACCTTAGTTAAAGTATTTATTCTTTTTATTACTACAGTCATTTTTGCTCAAAACCCAATAGAGAAAAATGTTGGAGATTTTAGCGAACTTAAAGTTTACGATTTAATAGAAGTTGAATTAGTAAAATCTAACGAAAATAAAGCCATTATAACTGGAGATAATAAGGAAAATGTTATAATAAATAATAAAAATGGCACTTTAAAAATTAAAATGAAGCTTGAAGAAGCTTTTGACGGTAATAAAACAAAAGTTATTTTACATTACAATACTATTGATATTATAGATGTTAATGAAGGCGCAAAAGTACATTCTGATGATACTATAAAACAATTTGAAGTAGATTTAAAGGCTCAAGAAGGCGGTCAAATTAATGTTCCGGTAAATGTTACTTATACAAATATTAAAGCGGTTACAGGAGGTGTTATTACCGTTACAGGGAAATCTAAAAGTCAAAATGTTTCAATTTTAACAGGTGGTGTTTATGAAGGAAAAGAGCTTAAAACCGATAAAACAGAAGTAAATATTAAAGCAGCAGGAGAAGCTTATGTAAATGCATCAAAATTAGTAGATGCTAAAATTAGAGCTGGTGGCGATGTATTTATTTATGGAAATCCAGAAACTGTTAAAGAGAGTAAAGTTTTAGGTGGTAGAATTAAACGAATGGATTAGTAAAGTAAACCATTTCGTATAAAAAGGCCAATACTTTTAAGTATTGGCTTTTTTATGTATTGTTATTAAATATTACCTATAAACCACACATTTACCCATACAAAAACCATACAATTTATATTTAATCCTTTATTTTAAAAGGTTTTAAGCTATATTAGTAGCATAACATTTATTTTTATTTAAATGAATAATGCTATTCTATTCATGAGGTTTATCTGTTTTTTAGTTTTTATTAGTTTAAAAGCTCAAGAACAACCTCCAATTCAAATTTATTCTCCAAATGATTATGGTGCCGAAACACAAAACTGGTCTATAACGCAATCTAAAGAGAAGTATATTTATGTTGCCAACAATAAAGGGTTATTAGAATTTAATGGTTCAGAATGGCAATTATATAATTCACCAAATCAATCTATAATACGTTCTGTAAATATTATAGACGATGTAATTTATACAGGTTGTAATCAAGAGTTTGGATATTGGCAGAAAAACGATTTAGGCGTATTGTTTTATACTTCATTATCAAAAGAATTAAATATAGAATTTATTGAAGATGAAGAATTTTGGAACATCATTAGTTTAGATGATTCTATTTTATTTCAATCTTTAAACAGAATTTATATTTATCACAAAAATGATGCTTCTTTTGATGTTATTGAATCTGAAACTTTAATTCATAAAATATTTAAAGTTAATGACGCTATATATTTTCAAAAGGCTAAAGATGGTTTATATACTATAGAAAAAGGAAAGGCTAAATTAGTTTCTAATCATCAAATAATTAATGATAATTTGATGGTTAACATGTTTTATCATGATAATAAACTATTAATAGAAACAGAATCTAATGGATTTTATATTCTAGAAGAAAATAATAAACTTTTAAAATGGAATATAGAAGCGAACTCCTTACTTTCTAAAGTAAGTGTTTATAGAAGTACTCAATTAAAAGATAAGAGTTTTTTACTAGGTACACGATCTAATGGTATTATACATATAACTGTTAACGGCGAGATAGACTATCAAACTAATATTACCAATGGTTTAAGTAATAATTCTATTCATTATGTATTTGAAGATTACGATAATAATATATGGCTCGCTTTAAATAATGGTATTAATTGTGTAAATATTAAATCTCCTTTTACTATTTATAACGATAAAGATGGTAAAATAGGTACTGTTTATACATCTGCTGTATTTAATAAAATAATATATCTAGGAACCAATCAAGGTCTATTTTATAAGCCTTTAAACTCTAAAGATGCCTTTAAGTTTATTGAAAATTCTCAGGGTGCAGTTTGGAGTTTAAAAGAAATTAATAATCAATTGTTTTGTGGTCACGATTCAGGAACATTTATTATTAATAACAACAAAATTGAAAAAATTGCAGACATTCAAGGTACTTGGAGTATTAAGTCAATAAACGAAAATTTATTATTACAAGGCAATTATGATGGTTTGTATGTAATAGAAAGAAAGAATAATACCTGGGTTTTAAAAAATAAAATTGAAGGGTTTAATTTTTCTAGTAAGTTTTTTGAAATTACTGGAAATAAAATATTGGTAAGTCATGAATATAAAGGTGTTTTTATTCTTGAAGTAAATAAAGATTTCACTCAGGTTTTAAAAATAAATAAAGACTCCAATATTTCTAAAGAACTCTATTCTAGTTTAATTAATTATAATAATAATATTTTCTATAGCTATAGTAAAGGTGTTCTTAAATATGATACCAATATTAATTCTTTTGTTAAAGATTCTCTTTTAAGTACTATTTTAGATAAGGAAAATTACACATCAGGAAAACTTGTTTTTAGTAAAGAAACCAACACATTATGGAGTTTTTCTAAAAACAATTTAAATTATGTAATTACAAGTAAATTAAGTGACAAGCTAAAATTTAATAAAATTTCATTTTCAGAATCGTTTCCTGTAGGTCAAACAGGATATGAAAATATTTCTTATATAAATAATGAAACATATTTAGTAGGAACGTCATCGGGTTATTTACTATTAGATTTAGATAAAATACCTAATAAAAATTATAATGTTTCTATTAATTCAATTCTTGAAACAGATTTAAATTCTCCTCCAAAAATTATTAATAAAGAGCATAAAGGTGCTTTTAAAAATAATGAGAATAATTTTCAGTTTAGTTACAGTGTACCAGAGTTTGAAAAATCTTTAGGCACTAAGTATCAATATCAATTATTAGGTATGTATCCTAAATGGAGTGAATGGACAAGTGAACCTAAAGTTTATTTTAAAAACCTTCCGTATGGAGATTATACTTTTAATGTTCGAGCTAAAACAGGTAATAACATTAGTATTAATGTAGCGTCTTATAGTTTTAATATTGAAAGACCTTGGTTTTTATCAAACCTATTTATTACAATTTATATTCTTATAGTTTTATTGTTTTCATTATTCATGCACAATGTTTATAAACGCTATTATAGAAAACAAAGAGAAAAGTTATTGCAAAAAGCTATGCGAGATTTAGAGTTAAAAGAACTTGAAAATAAGCAACAATTAATGCGTTTTAATAATGATAATTTAAGACAAGATATAGAAAATAAAAATAGAGAACTTGGTATTTCTACAATGAGTTTAATTAAAAAGAATGAGTTTTTAAATAGTATTAAAAAGGAACTTAAAAATGCCAATGATACTAATAATACAATTAAACATGTTATTAAAATAATTGATAAAAATTTAAATAATACAGATGATTGGAATCTGTTTCAAGAAGCTTTTAATAATGCCGATAAAGATTTTCTTAAAATAATAAAGGCAGAACATCCATCACTTACCTCAAACGATTTAAGGTTATGTGCTTATTTACGATTAAATTTATCTTCAAAAGAAATTGCGCCTTTACTTAATATATCATCAAGAAGTGTAGAGGTTAAACGTTACAGATTACGTAAAAAAATGAATTTACCTCATGAATCTAGCCTTACAGATTACATTTTGGAAATTTAGACATACAACATATTTAATTTTTACCTATACAAAAGCACAACATTGTTGTGTTTTTTTGTTTTAAAGCATAATTTTTGAAATACAGTATTCTTAAAAACCCTTGTTAATATTAGTGTTTTCATAAAATTTATGTAATTTTTTTATCATGTATATTTTTTGTTGAGGTAATAATTTATAAATTAACAATTAGTAGGATTAGCTTTATAGAAACTAAACAAACTATATTAAAATGAGGCAAACACTCTTAAAAATTTTAACCTTAGTCTTTTTTTCTTACGCTAGTGCGCAGAGTAAAGACATAAGTGGAAATGTTCAAGACAATACAGGATTCCCTATACCAGGAGTTAATGTATTAGTAAAGGACACAAGTAAAGGAGCGGTATCAGATTTTGATGGTAATTTTTTTATTGCCAATGTCGAAGTTGGTGCTACCCTATCATTTAGTTATATCGGTTATGTAACAAAAGAAATTGTTATAACAGATTATTCTAAATTAACAATTCAATTAGAAGAAGATCTCGCTCAATTAGATGAGGTTGTTGTAATTGGATACGGAACTCAAACCAAAAAGGAAATTACTGGAGCGGTAAGTGTGGTTTCTAGTGAAAGCATTGAAGCTTTAAAGCCAACACGAATTGAACAAGCTTTACAAGGTCAAGTTGCTGGGGTTAATATTACTTCGCAATCTGGTACTCCTGGTGGAGGCTCTACAATTAGTATTAGAGGTGTTTCTACCAATGGTGATAGTAGACCATTAATTTTGGTAGATGGTAATGTTATTGAAGATTTAAGTGTATTAAATCCTAATGACATTGAAAGTATGAACATCTTAAAAGATGCGACTGCTGGTATATATGGTGTAAGAGCAGCTAATGGTGTAATACTTATTACAACTAAAAGCGGACGAAAAGAAATGCCACTAACAGTAGAGTATAATGCTTTTGGAGGTTTTCAGCAAACTACTAGAAAAATACCAGTTTTAAATGCTACAGAGTATGCGTTGTTAGTTAATGAAGCTTATGCTGCAGGAGGTAATAGCCTTCCGTTTTCTAATGTATCAACACTAGGTATTGGAACCGATTGGCAAGACCAAGTATTTGAAAACGCACCTATACAAAGCCATAGTATTTTATTTAAAGGCGGTGGAAAAAAATCTTCTTATTCTTATAGTGGGTCTTTTTTAACACAAGATGGTATTGTTGGTGGTAACAACTCTAATTTTACTCGTTTTACAAATAATGCAAGTTATAAGTTAGATTTTTTAGATAATTTTAAATTCACTTCTGGTCTTACTTTAATGAGAACCAATAAAAGAAATCTTCCAGAAAACTCTAATTCTTCAGTACTTTTCAATGCCATAAATATGGCACCAACGTTTAATGTTTATGACGAAAATGGTGAGTATACTAAAGCAGAAGGTTTAGGTGGAGAAGTTATTAATCCGCTAGCTCAAATAGACGATATTTTCGATAGAGGTAAAGTTATGAAACTTAGTGGAAATGCTGGATTATCTTATAATTTTCTAGAACATTTTACTGCACAATCAAATATTCAATTTAATTATTCTGAAGTAAGGTCTAAAGTATTTAATCCTATTGCCAATTTTGGTAGCGGAAAAAATAGTAATGTAGATAGAAGTAGTGTTTTTGAAGGACTTAATTATTTTAGAGATTATACGTTTGATGCTTTTATTAAATATGATAATACTTTTAACGATATTCATAAAGTAAACGTTCTTTTAGGTACCTCAGTATTTAAAACTACAGGTGAATTTACAGGAGCCACAGGGTTTGATATTCTTGATAATGCATTTGTAAATGCTAATTTAGAACAAGCATCAGATATAGAAAATATAAATAGGTTTACTGGAAGTAATGCAACATTTGATTCTAGATTGTTATCGTATTTTGCTAGATTACAATATGATTATAAAGGAAAATATTTATTATCGGCTGTTGTAAGGCGTGATGGTTCTACAAAATTTGGACCTGAAAATAGGTTTGGATATTTCCCTTCAGCTTCTATTGGGTGGGTTGCATCTGATGAAGATTTCCTTAAAGATAATTCTACCATTGATTTATTAAAAATTAGAGCATCTTATGGTATTCTTGGTAATGATAGAATTCCAGATTATAGATATGTTTCTCTTTTAAACGGAGAAGGTACTTATATTTTTAATGAACAAGAACTTATTGGTACAGCCAGTGGAGGTATTGCAAACCCAGGAATTAAATGGGAAAAGCAAAAAACACTAGATATTGGTGTAGATATGAGAATTTTAGATAATAAAGTTGATATTACTGCCGATTATTTTAAACGTAAAACAGAAGATTTATTAGTAATACCAGAAGTATCAGGTTTATTAGGTACCGGTGGAGCTCCTGTTGTTAATGGTGGTATTGTTGAAAATACAGGACTAGAATTTGCTATTGGATATTCTGATAATTTTACCGACGATTTTAAATTTAGTATTAGGTATAATGTTACATATATCAAAAACGAAGTTTTATATGTAAATACAGATACCGGAGTTCTTGTTGGTGGTAGCTTTGGTATTAGTCAACCAGAGCCTTCTAGAATGGAAGCTGGTTTTCCAATAGGATATTTTTATGGATATGAAACAGCTGGAGTTTTTCAAAATCAAACAGAAATAGATAATTCGGCAGTTGGAGATCTTGCTCCTCAACCTGGAGATATAAAATATGTAGATCAGAATAATGATGGATTTATTACAGAAGATGATAGAGTAGATATTGGTAACCCGTTACCAGATGCTACAATGGGTTTAAATATATCATTAGATTATAAAAACTTTGATTTTGCTGCCTATGCGTTTGCATCCGTTGGAAACGACATTGTTCGAAATTATGAACGCGCACAGCAGTTAACAAACAGAACTATTTCTTATTTAGATCGTTGGACAGGAGATGGTACAAGTAATTCATTCCCAAGAGTTACAAATGGAGCAACACCTAATGGTTTGTTTTCAGATTTTTATGTAGAAGATGGTTCTTTTGTTCGTTTACAAAATGTACAGTTAGGATATACATTCTCTGATGAATTACTTGAAAATTCTAAAATAAGCAAATTACGCCTTTATGTTTCTGCTGGTAATTTATTTACACTTACCAAATATAAAGGTTATGATCCTACTGCTTCTAATGGAGCGCCTCTAGGAGGAGGAATAGACCAAGGGTTTTATCCTAGCGCTAAAACATTTCTATTAGGAATTAACTTAAAATTTTAATTAGTATTATGAAAAATTTAAAAACTATAAATATCCTTATATCATTTGCTTTTATAGCCATGTTTTCTTGTGCTGATGATTTTATAGATGTGGCTTCACAAGATAAAAACTCTGAGGATTTTTTCAATACAGAAACCGATTATCAAGATGCATTAATTGCAGCTTATGATTACTTACAGGCAACATCGCAACAATTTCAAGTTGGAGAAATAGCTTCAGATAATACACTTGCTGGTGGTGAAAGTGCTACCGATACTCCAGGAATTCAACAAATTGATGATATGATTCATACACCAAATAATGATATTTTAAGAAATATCTGGACATGGATGTTTACAGGTGTTAATCGTACTAACTATATCATGGAATTTCAAGATAAAATTGATTTCCCAAACAAAACTAGTGTTTTAGCTCAAACCAGATTTTTAAGAGCTTTTTATTATTTCGAGTTAGTAAAATGGTTTGGAGATGTGCCTTTAGTAGTAGATAAACGTATTCAATTTGGTGAGCAATTTAGTTTAGAAAGAACACCTAAAGCTGAAATTTATGCACAAATTGAGCAAGATTTAATGTTTGCAGCAGAAAACCTTCCTTATACACAAAGTGAAACAGGTAGAATTACAAAAGGAGCTGCTCAAGCTTTATTAGGTAAGGCATATTTATATCAAGAAAAATTTACTGATGCTGGTACAGTATTAGAAAATTTAATTAATAACGGGCCACATCGTTTATTATCATCTACAGAAGCGCCGTTAATGTGGGAAAACGAATATGAAAATAATATAGAATCTGTTTTTGAAATACAGTATTCTGATGTTGATGGAGGATCTTTCGAATGCTTTCAATGTCTTGAGGGTAATTATGCAGTTGGTTTTAATGGTGTAAGAGGTTATGTTGGACCTGTTTTCGATTTCGGATACAGTTTTAACGTGCCTACTCAAGATGCTGTAGATGCTTTTGAAGAAGGCGATATTCGTTTAGAATATTCAATTTTAGATATTGAGCAGTGGATAGCAGACAACCCAACAGCTAGTTATAATCCAGATGCTGGTTATGAGCAAACAGGATATTTTAACAGAAAATACATAGCGCGTTTAGGCGATGCTAATAGACCTGATCCTGCACTTACAAACCCAAATAATACAAGAGCCATTCGTTATGCCGATGTTTTATTAATGGCTGCCGAAGCTTTAAATAGAGGAAATGTTAGCGATTCTAGAGCGCAAGACTATTTAAATCAAGTACGTAATAGAGCTATGTTAGATAATATTGCTGCTACAGGATCAAACTTAACAAATGCTATTTATAAAGAAAGACGTGTAGAGTTGGTTGGTGAAGGACATCGTTTTTTCGATTTAGTAAGAACAGGAAAAGCAGCACAAGCAATTCCAGGCTTTCAAACAGGAAAGCATGAGCTTTTTCCAATACCTATTCAGGAAATTGAATTATCGGGAGGAACATGGTCACAAAACCCTGGATACGAAAACTAAAAAATAAGATATGAAAACATTAAAATATATATTTAGATTAACTATGGTATTACTTCTTCTTGTAAGTTGTACCGAAGATGATAATGATTTGAGTTTTATTAATGAAGTTGTTGCTCCTACCGAAGTTTCAGCCATTTTTAATATAACTCAAGATAATACAGGATTGGTTACTATAACTCCAAATGCTGTTGGTGCTTCAAATTATAACATTACTTATGGTGATGGATCAGGAGAAGTCGTTAATGTGGTTCAAGGAGAAAGCATATCACATACTTATGTAGAAGGTACTTATCCTGTTATTATTGAAGCAGTTGGTTTAACAGGATTAAAAACAGAGATTACTAAAGAGTTATTAGTTTCTTTTAAAGCACCTGAAAATTTAGAAGTAAAAGCGAATATAGATAGTTCTAATCCTTTCGTATTAAACGTATCTGCAACTGCAGATTATGCCGCGTCATTTCTTGTGTTTTTTGATACTTCTAATGTAGATGAGGTAGGAACACCTTTAGAATTAGGAGACGAAGTTAGCTTTGAGTATCCTGCTGTTGGCGATTATACAATTAAAGTTGTAGCATTAAGTGGTGGTACCGAATCGAGTGAAATAACTCAAGACATAACAATTTCTAAACCTACCAAATTACCAATAGATTTTGAAATATTTGATTCTAGTGTTTTAGTCGATTTTGGTGGTGCATCAATTGCGGTTGTTGATAACCCAGATACGGATGGAAACCTTTCTTCTAAGGTTGCTAAAATTGTTAAAAATGGACCAGAAGTTTGGGCGGGTAATGTTATTATAACATCTGCTCCTATTGATTTTTCTACTAAAAAACTACTAAAAATGGATGTTTGGTCTCCAAGACCAGGAGGTAAGGTTTTATTAAAAATGGAAAACCTTACTGATAATAAAATTTTTATAGAAAGCGAAGCTACTACAGTTAGAAATGGTACTTGGGAAGAAGTTGTTTTTGATTTAAGTGCTATAGATGTTTCTCAAACTTTTCAAAAAATTGTACTGTTTTTCGATTTTGGAACTGTAGGAACAGGAGATAATGATTGGACGTTTTATATAGATAATATTAAGCAAATAAGTGATGGGTCAGGACCTTCGGTTTTACCTATAAACTTTGAAACACCATTTGAATTAAGCTCTTTTGATGGAGGCGATATTTCAATTATAGAAAACCCTGATACTAATGGTAATCCATCAACTATGGTTGCTAAAATGGTTAAAGGAGCAGGACAAGTTTGGGCAGGTTCTAAGATAACTGTAGAAAACCCATTTGAAATAGAAGAAGATATAACAATTACAGCAAAAGTTTGGTCGCCAAGGGCGGGTTTAAATTTACTTATGAAGTTTGAAGATGCTACACCATGGCCAAATACAAAAGCAACAGCAGAAGTTACAGCAACTACAACAACTGCTAATGCATGGGAAGAAGTTACATTTACTATGACAGGTGTAGAAGCAGGCATAGATTATGTAAATCTTGTATTAATTATGGATAACGGTACTGTTGGAGATGGTACTGATAATTATACTATTTATGTTGATGATATTTCGGTTGTTTCATTTTTAGATTTCGAACCACAACAAGATTTTAGCAGTTTTGATGGTGGAGAAATTTCAGTAATTGCAAATCCAGATACCAATGGAAACCCGTCAAGTATGGTTGCTCAATTAGTAAAAGGAGCAGGACAAGTTTGGGCTGGTTCTAAAATAACAGTTGGTACGCCATTTTCAATAGATAATTCAACTACAATTACAGTAAAAGTTTGGTCGCCAAGAGCAGGTTTAAATTTACTTATGAAATTTGAAGATGCTACACCATGGCCAAATACAAAAGCAACTGCTGAGGTTACAGCAACTACAACAACTGCTAATGCATGGGAAGAGTTAACTTTTACACTTACAGGTGTTGAGGCAGGTGTAGATTATGTAAATCTTGTATTAATTATGGATAATGGTACTGCTGGAGATGGCACTGCTAATTACACCATATATATTGATGACATTCAAAAATAAAAATTTAAAAAGATGAAAAATATAAAATATATAATAGGAGTTTTTCTTTCTAGTTTACTACTGTTTAGCAGTTGTCAAGATGACGAAGGAACATTTGGAGATATTATTGCTCCAAGCAATGTTACTATTTCAGCAGAAATTGTTGGTGTAGATGCTAGTAATCCTAATGGAGACGGTTCTGGTTTTGTTAATTTTGAAGCCTCTGCAGACGGCGCAATAACATACAGGTTCGATTTTGGTGACGGCTCAAAGGTTGTATCGGCTCCATCAGGAAAAGTAACACATAGATTTAGTTTAACAGATTTAAACACCTATTCTGTTACTGTAATGGCTTCTGGTAGAGGTGGTATTACAAGTACAACAACAATGAATGTTGATGTTTTTAGTTCTTTTGAAGATGAAGAAGCTAAAGATTTCCTAACTGGAGGTGCTGGAAACAGTAAAACATGGTACTGGGCAGCAGATAAAAATGGAAATATTGGTTTAGGACCTAATGAAGTGCAAGCTGGAGGTCAGCATACATTTTCAGATTGGTTTACTGCAGGTCCTTGGTGGACAGATAAGTTATGCATGTATGAAGCAGAGTTTGTTTTCACTCAGTCAGGAGATGGAGAAGAAATAACTTTTGAACAATTAAAAGAAATAGCATATACACCTGGTGATTATGCTGGTTCAATTGGTGTAGATGGTGATACTTGTCATGGTATTGATGTTGCACCAACGCTTACAGGTATTAAGACAGTTACTTTTAGTCCTTCATCTTCTATTGCAACATTAGACGCTGTTAATCCTACGTATAGAGGAACAACTATAAACATTTCAGATGGAGGGTTTATGTGTTGGTATGTTGGTGAATCTTCAAGTACTTTAGAAATTATTGAAATAACAGATAGTATATTAAAAGTTAGGGTAGAAGAAGGGCCTCGAGCTTGGTATTGTTATTTTCAAACTGAGAAACCAATCCAATAATAATATTATTTAGTTTTATTTATGGGGATAAACGTTATAAACTAATGTTTGTCCCCTTTTTAATTAGATCATAATTATTGTAAATACAATTAAGTTGTATTGTAATTTTTATGTAAAATTAAGAAGTAATTTATCATGATAGGTATATCACTAAATTGTCTTTTAGGTTTTAAATAATGCCATTATCTTATGCCGTTAATAATTAAATGTTGTGATGCTTTATCGTTTTTAATATTATTAAAAAGCTTATAAATCAGTGCTTAAACCCATATTATTTTTTTAGCAAATTTATTAGTGTATAGTTATTATAAGTATTAATTAATTAGCACAATCTTTAATAATTAAGAAGAGTAACAGCCTAAATATATACAACATGTATGTTTTTCACCTATACATTACCACAACAAACACTGTTTAATAAGCCTGAGTAGATTTCTTAAAAGCTCATATATCCTTAGAAAAACACTTGCATTGTTAGTGTTTTATTAAAAACACCATGTTTATTTTATGTTGTATGTTTTTTGTAGAGGTGTTTTTTATTGATTTCGCAATTTTCCTTCATAATTTTATATAAAACAAATCACCACTTATTCAGTGTTGCTAAATAATTCTTTTAAAAGCTGCCACAGAATAATAGTCTGTTAAGACTAACTCAAATAATTAAATAAGACTATGAAAAACAATTTTCTAAGATTCGTACTTTTTTTATTTACAGTAACTGCCTTTGCGCAGTCTGATAAAGTATCAGTTGTAAGTAATGAAGAAGGCATGAAATTAGTCGTTAATGGAAAAGACTTTATGATTAATGGTATGAATTGGGATTATATTCCAATTGGAACAAATACCGTAAATGCTAATTTCTGGAAAAAGTCCGACGATGTAATTAAAGCAGGACTTGATACCGAAATGTCTCTTCTTAAAAACATGAACGTTAATGTAATTCGTCAATATACTGGCGTTCCAGCAAAATGGATTCAGTATATATATGAGAATTACGGTATTTACACCATGCTTAATCATTCTTTTGGCCGTTATGGTTTAACATTAGATGGTGTTTGGACGCCTGTTACAATTTATTCAGAACCTCGTACTCAAGAGTTTCTATTGGCAGAGATGAAAGCATTAGTTGAAGGTTATAAAAATACACCTGGACTATTATTATACTTATTAGGAAACGAAAATAATTACGGTCTTTTTTGGGCAGGTGCAGAAACGGAAGATTTTCCAGATGATGAAGGAAAAATAAATTTTATAGGAGAATCTCGTGGAAGGCCTATGTATAAATTGATGAATGAGGCTGCAAAAATGATGAAAGCTATGGATACTTCTCATCCTGTGGCTATTTGTAATGGAGATGTTTTGTTTATAGATATTGTTGCAGATGAATGTAAAGATGTTGATATATATGGGGTGAATTCTTATCGTGGTCCATCATTTACTGATATGTTCGATGTGGTAAAGGAAAAACTTAATATGCCAATTATGTTTACCGAATTTGGAGCAGATGCTTTTAATGAAATTGAAAAAAAAGAAGATCAGTTTTCACAAGCATACTATATGGTAGAAAATTGGAAAGAAATCTATCAAAATGCTGCTGGTTTTGATAAATCAGATATTTCTATTGGAGGTTTTACATTTCAATTTAGTGATGGTTGGTGGAAATACGGTTTTGATGATAGAAAAAATGCAGATGTACATGATAACAATGCGTCATGGGCTAACGGCGGTTATGCTAGAGATTTAGCTCCAGGAGAAAACAACATGAATGAAGAATGGTTTGGTATTTGTGCAAAAGGACCAACCAGCGATCGAGGATTATACGATTTGTATCCACGTGCTGCTTATTATGCTTTAAAAGAAGCACATCAATTAAACCCATACAGAGAAGGTGTTACATCTGAATTCGTAAAAAATCATTTTGAAAACATTCAATTAATGGATGCCGTTTTAAAAGCTAGAGGAGATAAAGCTGCTTTAAAAGGTCAGGGTTCAGATAAAATAAGACTTAATAATTTAAGAGCAGAGTTTACAACTTTTAATACAGGAGGTAATTTAATTACAACACCTAGTAATGCCGACCCTAATGGCTCAACATATCCAAATCAGTTAGGTTTCGATCACATGCAATCATATTTTATTGGAGTTGAAGGAAACCCTAGTTCTAATATGAGTGCTAGCGTTAATTTTAATATTCTTGGTAATGTTGCTGAAAACCCTATAGATGAAATTTTTTATGAAAATATAGGGCGCCCTTTTTCTGTAAATACAGATGAAGGAAATGTAGATATTACAGACCCTAATAGAGTAAAAGTATATAATGCCGAATTTGAATGGAATGCTAAAGATTTTGATTTAAGAGGTTTTTATAGAACAGGTCATTATCATTGGGGTTACGAAGGTGATTTCTTTGGTTTATATCCACAAGCTAATTACGGACCAAATTTAGATATCTATAACGGAGAAATTTTAGGTTTTGAAGTAGATGGTAAAAAAGGACTTAAGGGCTTAAAAGCAGCTTTTGGACCTCAACTTTGGTGGGGAGCTAATCCTGCTGTGTTATTAAAATACAGTAAAAAAATAGGACATTACGATCTTACGGCGGTTTACCATGAAGATATTGATGATGTTGGTGAAGCTGTAACGTCTATTGCTGTTCCGCTTCCAAAAACACGAAGAGTAACTCTTCATGCTAAAAGAGAACTTGGAGCATTTAAAATTGAAGCTGGTGGTATTTGGGGAGGACAACCTCTAAATGGAAGACAATTCCAAATTGCAGAAGGTCAATCAGGTAATTATATTATTTATAACGATAAAATTAATGAAAAAGATAATTGGGGAGCAAAAGCTAAAATAACCTTTCAAAAAGGATTATTTAACTGGTATGCTCAAGGAGCTACCATGGGCTTAGTAGCTAATGGTGGTGCCGATCAAACTCAAACGTTTACAGGGTGGAGACTTAAAGATTCGGGTAGCGGTAACCAAAACAACTTTCTTACTGGTTTTACATATACTATAGGTAATCTTCAAATTGCTCCTAACTTTTTATGGCAAAAACCAATTGTTGGTGCCATGCCAAATGATGTTAATGGACCTGGAAGACTTAGAAACATTCAAGACGATCCGTTTGCTGTAAGAGGAAATAGAGAAACAACAGCAGGAGAAATTTTATTTACTTACGATCCTACACCAGGAACTTGGATGTACGAATGGGATAACGACCGACAAGAAGACGCAAAATTTGCTATGAATTTCGGTTTTGTTTTTCGTCACCATCCTACAGCTCAAGATGCAGCTATTGGTTTTTTAGCCAATCGTACTTCTTTTGCTTTTCCAAATGCAGTACCTGCAAAAGATTTATGGGAAGCACATACACGTATCGTGTCTAAAGTAAGCCCAGATTTAGGTCTTATTGCTAATTTTTATGCTGGAAATGCACAAGCAAATGGTAGCGACGAAAGAACTATTGAGCGCATTGGAGGTGATATTAGACTTATTTATAATAAACTAAAACTAGTTCATTCTTTCAAAATTAACGATTGGGGCCCTTTTGATTACCATCGCGATTTCAACTTAACATATCCTGTACAGCTTATGTTAGATCTTTCAACTTCAGTTGGTAAACCAGATTGGTTTATTCTACCAGACACTAAAATTGGTATACGAGGTACATGGCGTTCTATGGACGAAAATTCACCAAGGTATTCACCAAATGCAGCACCAGAATTTGCTACATCGCCTACCATAAGCCCTGTTGGTTTTGGTAATGGTAATGAGTGGGAAATTAGAACATACATACATATTAACATTGGAAAATAAAAAAGACATAAAAATGAAAAATAGAAAATTTATTTATTCAAAAATAACATGGCTTCTGCTAGTATTGTTTTTTATAATCAATGTTAGTTGTGAAAGAGATATTTCAGAAGATGCAGAGTTTGCAACATTTCCAAATACAGCCGAAGTATTTTTAGATACACCTATTGGTTTAGGAAGTAATTTTTACTTTCCTTACGGTGGCTCGAAACCTACGGCATGGTCTGTAGATGATGAAGTAAGCTACAAAGGGATGGCGTCCATGAGATTTGATGTGCCAAATGCTAATGATCCTGAAGGTAATTATGCAGGGGCTATATTTAGAATTGATGGAGACGGTTCTGGTAGAAACTTAACTGGTTTTGATGCGTTAACTTTTTGGGCAAAAGCATCGCAAGCTGTTACTGTTGGAGAAATTGGTTTTGGAGAAGATTTTGGTGAAAACAAATATATTGCTACCCTTACAAATGTTGATTTAACAACCAATTGGGTAAAATATATTATTCCAATTCCAGATCCATCAAAATTAGTTCAAGAACGTGGTATGTTAAGATATTCTGCTGGAGGTATAGGACCTGCAGGAAGTGAGGTAGGTTATTCTTTTTGGATAGACGAAGTACAGTTTGAAAAATTAGGAACCATTGCTCAGCCACAACCAACTATTTTAGGCGGTGAAGATGTCTCTGAACAAACATTTATTGGAACTACTATAAATTTAGCAGAACCTGGCCTTACACAAACATTTAATTTAAGTTCCGGTATTAATCAAACAGTAGTAGCAGCGCCTTCATATTTTACATTTAGTTCTTCAGATAATGATGTGGCACAAGTAAGTGAAACAGGTATTGTTACTATTATTAATTCAGGTACAGCAAAGATTACTGCAACTCTTGGAGGTGTAAAAGCATTAGGGTCTTTAACCTTAGAATCTATAGGCAATTTTGAAGAATCGCCTGTACCTACACGAGATGCAAATAATGTTATTTCTATTTTTAGTGATGCTTATAATAATGTAGCTGTAGATTATTATAATGGCTTCTTTACTCCAGACGGACAAACAACATTAGGAGGTCAACCTCCTTTAATTTTAGGGAGTGGTGAAGTTATTAATTATACACTTTTAAATTTTGTTGGTATTGGGATGTTTTTAGATGTTCCAACAATTAATGCTACAGCAATGACACATCTTCATGTAGACATTAATGTACAAGAAGCTATTGATTCTGGAGATTTTATCAATTTACAATTACTAAATCAGGTTGGACCTAGTCAAACTTCTGGAACTGTAAGGATTGATGGATCTCAATTAACAACAGATCAATGGGTGAGTTTAGATGTTCCTCTGGCAGATTTTACAGGCTTAGGTAGTAGAAATGAAATTGGGCTTCTGTTCTTTATTTCAGATACTACAATTTCAAACATCTATGTAGATAATATCTATTTCTACAAGGAATAAGGTTGGTTATAATAACATTCAAAAAATTCAAAGATGAACAAAACAATAAAATATATAATAGAAGTAAAACCAAAATTACTGATGTCTTTTTTATTAGTAGGGGTTTTAGTTTTATCTAGTTGTGCTACAGATGATACTCAAACAGTAGCAAGATTTACAGAATTAACTGTGCAAGATGAATTTGATTCAGATGGAGCTTTAAATACTTCTATTTGGAGTTATGATATAGGAAATGGCGATGGTACTCCAGCAGGATTAGGTTGGGGAAATAATGAGTTACAATACTATACAAACCGAAGTGAAAATGTAACCGTACAAAATGGCGTATTAATTATAAGTGCGAAAAAAGAGGACTACAACGGTGCTTCTTATACTTCAGCAAGAATATTAACTAAAGGAAAGTTTGCTCAAAAATATGGTCGTTTTGAAGCTCGTATTAGACTGCCTTATGGGCAAGGTCTGTGGCCAGCTTTTTGGTTGTTAGGCGATAACATTGATACTGTTAGTTGGCCTCAATGTGGTGAAATAGATATTATGGAGAATCGCGGACAAGAGCCAACTTTAATTAACGGAACAGTACATGGTCCTGGCTATTCAGGTGGAGCATCTATAACAAAACCCTATAATTTAGAAAATGACAGATTCGATACAGGCTTTCACATTTTTGGTATTGAATGGGGACCAGAATACATTAACTATTATGTAGATGATGTGTTATATAATCAAATAACACCTGCCGATGTTACAGGCGAATGGGTTTTTAATCATCCATTCTATATTATAATTAATCTAGCGGTTGGAGGTAATTATGTTGGCACTCCTAATGCCGAAACTGTTTTTCCACAAAACATGCTTATAGATTATGTAAGAGTATATAAAAACAACAACTACTAAAAAATAAGACTATGAAACTATTAATAACAAATATCAAGTACTTTTTAATTTTAACCTTAGCCATTTCTTTTATTGGCTGTGAAGATGATGATGTCATATTACCTAGAGTTGAAGCTGGTTTTACTTATACTCTTAATGAAGATTCTGGCACTGTAACGTTTATAAATACATCAGAGAATTCTAATACGTATGAATGGGATTTTGGTGATGGTAGCAATTCTAAAGAAATTAATCCTGTAAAAACTTATACCAACGGGACTTATAAAATAGTTTTAAAAGCGAAAAATGTGGCAGGTGCTTCAGCTATTTTTGAAGATGAAATAGTAATATTAATTCCAGAAATAGTAGCCTTACCAATCTCTTTTGATGGAACAAATACTAAATATGAAGCTGAAGTATTTACAGGGGCTTCTTTTGAAATTGTTGATAATCCTGCACCTGGTGGATCTAATACAGATGCCTCTAAGGTAGGTGCTATTACTAATAGTGGTGCAGCCTATGAAGGTATTTATTTTGATTTAGGTACAGAAATCGATTTAGCTACTGAGAAAACAATTACTATAAATTTTTGGTCTGATAAACCTGTAGATGTTTTATTAAAATTAGAAGAAGGAACAGGAGCTAATATAGAAACTATAGCGAATCATGGAGGAACAGGATGGGAAATACTTACTTTTAATTTTAATGCTTCAGATAAATATTCAAGATTTACATTAATTATTGATGGAGCAGCTAAAGATCCAGGAACCTATTATTTTGATGATGTAGAACAAATTGAAACTGATAATTCAGCATGTTCTGAAACACCTGTGGCTGCTACAACTCTTCCTGTAGATTTTGAAAGCTGTGAAACGTTTGTAGATTCTTTTGCTAATGATGGAAGTATTACTGTCGAGCTTTCTGAAAACCCAGATAAAACAGGTTTAAACACGTCTAATAATGTATTAAAAATAGTTAAAGCTTCTGGAACAAATAGATGGGCTGGTATACAAAATGCATTTACTGATAATTTTGATGCTACAAAAACATTCAAAATAAAAGCATATTCAACCAAAGCGAATGCAGTTATAAAATTTGAAGTTAATAGCAATCCACAACCGGCTGGATCTGGAAATCCTGGACCTCAATATAAAACTATTGAAACGGCTAACACTTGGACGGACTTAGAAATTACATTTACAGGAATACCTTCTAATAATACAGGTCTTAATCAAATAGTTATTAAACCAGACAATCCAGATGGTACAGATGGTTCTTTAACAGATTCTGACGAAACCTATTATTTTGATGATCTTGAGCTTACTGATGGTGGTGGCGTATCAACTACAGAGCCAACCATGGCAGCACCAACTCCAACACAAGATGCAGCGAATGTAAAATCTATTTTTAGTGATACTTATACTGATATAGCGGGAACAAATTTAGATACGAACTGGCAAGGCGATTTAGTATCAGAAACTGTAAGTATAGCAGGTAATGATGCTATAAAATATAGTAATGTAAAATTCATTGGTATGCAATTAGCAGGTGATACCGATTTTTCAGATATGGAGTTTTTACATATTGATGTTTGGACACCCGATGCAACAGTTTTAGAAATGACACCAATTAGTCCGCCAAACGAAACTTTGGTTGGTTTACCTGGATTAACACAAGGAGAATGGAAGAGTTATGATATTCCAATAAGTGATTTCACAGGAGTAGATTTTAGTAAAATACTTCAGTTTAAAATAGATGCTCAAAAGGGAGTAAATCCAGCAATTGTTTATATGGATAACCTGTATTTTTATAAAACAGGATCTACAGGCGGTGGAACAGAGCCAACCATGGCAGCACCAATGCCAACACAAGATGCAGCGAATGTAAAATCTATTTTTAGTGATACTTATACTGATATAGCAGGAACAAATTTAGATACGAACTGGCAAGGCGATTTAGTATCAGAAACTGTAAGTATAGCTGGTAATGATGCTATAAAATATAGCAATGTAAAATTCATTGGTATGCAATTAGCAGGTGATACCGATTTTTCAGATATGGAGTTTTTACATATTGATGTTTGGACACCTGATGCAACAGTTTTAGAAATGACACCAATTAGTCCGCCAAACGAAACTTTGGTTGGTTTGCCAGGATTAACACAAGGAGAGTGGAAGAGTTATGATATTCCAATAAGCGATTTTACAGGAGTAGATTTTAGTAAGATCCTTCAGTTTAAAATAGATGCTCAAAAGGGAGTAAATCCAGCAATTGTTTATATGGATAACCTGTATTTTTATAAAACAGGATCTACAGGAGGAGGAACCGGAACCCCAGCAGGCGATGAGCTTATTACAAATGGTGATTTTGAAAACGGAAGCACAGGTTGGAATTTCTTTGTAAATGGAGGTATTGCAACAGTTACAAGTACAGAAAGTAATGGTACTGGTTCGTCTTCTGCTCAATTATTTGCAGAACCTTCTGGAGCTGCTTCTTTCCCTGTTTTAAAACAAGAAGAATTTGCTAAAAACAGTGTTTCTGCAGGCGATGTGGTTACCGTTACATTTGATATTAAAGCCATATTAACCCAACCAGGAGCGGTTGTTAAAGCAGCTTTGTTTACAGAGCAAACAGCAGGTGCAGTAAGGCATGATATTACCTTCCCAACATTTGATAATACTTGGCAAACAGTTACAATGGATATTACTATAGCTGACACATTAGACCCAGATAGAGGACTTTCTTTAGAGTTTCAATCAGATTGTGGAGCAACAGGAGGTTGTAAAATAGAAGTGTATATAGATAATGTTTCTGTTAAAGTTAAACAATAGATTATAAAATAATAATATAAAAAAGGCTAGCTAAAACAACATTTACTAGTTAGTCTTTTTTTAAAATAAATTAGAGAGTTAAATGAATAGTACAGTTTTTAAAGACGAATCAAAAACTTCAAAGCATATGGATACTGTTAAAGGAGATTTAGTGAATTTTGATAATGAAACTTATTACAAAATTTCTAATAGTAATGAAATGCGTCCTTTCTTTATGAGTATTGTGAGCGATTCTAATCATTGGATGTTTATTTCAAGTAATGGAGGATTATCGGCTGGAAGAAAAAATTCTGAATCTTCAATATTTCCATATTATACCGACGATAAAATAACAGAATCGGCAGATATTACAGGAAGTAAATCCATATTTCAGGTGCATTTAAATGATGCTATTCATGTATGGGAGCCTTTTTCAATTCGTCAAATGGGTGTTTACAAGATAACTCGAAATTTATATAAAAACAGTTATGGAAATAAAGTTGTTTTTGAAGAAATAAATCTAGATTTAGGCTTAACATTCAGATACCAATGGTGTTCTAGTAATCAGTTTGGTTTTGTTAAAAAATCGACACTCATAAATAATTCTCAAACAAAGCTTAGCATAACTCTTTTAGATGGTTTACAAAATATTTTACCTGCAGGAGTAACTTCCGATTTGCAAAATAAAGCAAGTAATTTAGTTGATGCTTATAAAAAAAGTGAGTTATTAAAAGATACAGGCTTAGGTGTTTATGCTTTAAGTGCTATTATTGTAGATAAAGCAGAACCAAGTGAGGCATTAAAGTCTAATATTGTTTGGTCTGCTGGAATAGAAAACCCAACTTATCTTTTATCATCTATACAATTAGATGCTTTTAGAAGTAAAAAAGCTTTAAAACAAGAGGTTGATGTAAAAGCAGAAAAAGGTGCTTATTTTATTTCTTCTCATATCGCATTAGAAGCAAGTTCAGAAAAAAAATGGATGTTTGTTACTAATGTAAATCAATCTATTTCAGGGGTTATTCAAATATCTGAAATGATTAAAAACGAACAAAATTTAGAGCAGTTTGTACAAAATGATATTGATGCAGGAACTAAAAATTTAATTAACTTATCAGGTGCATCAGATGGTTTACAATTAACCAACGATCCGCTTATAAATACGAGGCATTTTTCAAATACACTTTTCAATATTATGAGAGGTGGTATTTTCGATGATGGTTACAGCATTGAAAAACAAGACTTCATAACATACATTTCTAAAGCCAATAAAGATTATTTTAAGAAAAAGGAAACACAATTAAAACAACTTCCAGATTCATTCACTTTAAGCTATTTAAAGAATTTAGCAGAAGAAGAAGTTGATAAAGATTTTAAACGTCTTTGTTTTGAATATTTACCTCTAAAATTTAGTAGAAGACATGGCGACCCAAGTAGACCTTGGAACAAGTTTTCAATTAATACAAGAAGTGAAATAGATGGTTCAAAAATTTTAGATTACGAAGGAAATTGGAGAGATATTTTCCAAAACTGGGAAGCCTTGGCACATGCTTATCCAGAGTTTATAGAAGGAATGATTCATAAGTTTTTAAATGCTACAACATTTGAAGGTTATAACCCATATCGTGTTACAAAAGATGGTTTTGATTGGGAGGTTATTGAAGAAAACGATCCGTGGTCATACATTGGTTATTGGGGCGATCATCAAATTATTTATCTTTTAAAATTCTTAGAATTTATAGAAGACCACTACCCTAGCCTTTTAGCAAAACGCTTTAACGAAAACATTTTTGTTTATGCCAATGTGCCGTATAAAATTAAAAGCTATAAAGACACACTTTCTAATCCTAAAGATACTATTGATTTCGACTATAAATTAGATGAAGAAATTAATAAAAGAAAAGAGCTGTTAGGTGCCGATGGTGCGTTATTAACAGATAAAAACGATGCTATTTACAAGGTTAATTTAATTGAAAAACTATTAGCAACGGTATTAGCAAAAGTTTCAAATTTTATTCCCGAAGGAGGTATTTGGTTAAATACACAAAGACCAGAATGGAACGATGCCAACAATGCATTAGTTGGTAATGGTGTATCTATGGTAACCCTTTGTTATTTAAATAGATTTTTAAATTTCTTTGAAGAAGTTATCGCTAAATCTGATATAGATAATGCTCAAATATCACAGGAATTAGGGGTGTTTTTAAATGAAGTTATTTCAACACTTGAAACCAATAAAAATATACTTTCTGGAAGCATTTCTAATGAAGATCGTAAAACTGTACTAGATGGTTTAGGTAGTGCTGGAAGTAAGTATAGAACAGCTATTTATAATAATGGATTTTCTGCTAATAAAAGTAACGTTAGTAAATCAGAGATTTTAGAGTTTATAACAATTACAAAAACCTATTTACAACATACAATAGATGTTAATAAACGCACAGACAATATGTTTCATGCGTATAATTTAATGACAGTTGAAAATGATTCAGAAGTTTCAATTTCATATCTGCCAGAAATGTTAGAAGGTCAAGTAGCAGCTTTAAGTTCGGGCTATTTATCACCAAAAGAAGCTTTAGAATTACTAGATGGTTTAAAGAGCAGTGCTTTATTTAGAGACGACCAATACAGTTATATTTTATATCCAGATAAAGAATTACCAAGGTTTGACAAAAAGAATAACATCCCTAAAGATTCTTTTGAGCAATCTGAATTGTTAAAGCAATTAGTTGCAGAAGGGCATCAACAAATTATAGAAAAAGATGTGTTAGGAAATTATCATTTTAATGGCAATTTCAATAATGCAAATAGCTTAAAAGAAGCGCTATCTAGTTTGCCAAATAAATATCAGTTTCTTGTAGAAAGAGATTCTAAGTTATTGCTAGATACTTTCGAATCTATATTTAATCATAAAGCTTTTACAGGACGCTCAGGAACATTTTTTGGCTATGAAGGTTTAGGTTCTATTTACTGGCATATGGTATCTAAACTATTATTGGCAGTACAAGAAAATTGTTTATTGGCAATAAATATGAAAGAAAGCGAAGTTATTATAGGCAAGCTTTTAGATCATTATTATGAAATAAATGCAGGTATAGGCGTGCATAAATCGCCAGAATTATACGGTGCATTTCCTACCGATCCGTATTCGCATACACCAGCAACAAAAGGAGCACAACAACCAGGAATGACAGGTCAAGTAAAAGAAGATGTTTTAAGCAGAATAGGCGAGTTAGGAGTTTTTGTTAAAAACGGAAAAGTATTATTTAATCCGCGTTTGTTAAGAGACAATGAGTTTTTAAAAGAACCACAAGTGTTTAATTATACAGCAATTAATAAAGAACCACAGGAAATAAAATTAGACGCTAATTCGCTTTGTTTCACTTACTGTCAAATACCAATTATATATAAGTTTTCAAATAAAGATAGCGTACAAGTTAATTTTAATAAAGGCACACAAACGGTGTTTGATAGCTTAAAACTTGATGAGCAAATATCTAAATCTATTTTTGAAAGAGAAGGCGAGATTAATCAAATAATTGTTTCAATAAAGAAATAATAAATATATACCGTTGAAGACACATTTAAAAATATTACTAATACTACCAATTTTAATAGCTATGCTAGGATGCAATCAACAACCTAAAAATGAATCATTATATAAAACAGCAGCAGACATTTTAGGGAATCCTAATTATCTAGCAATTTCTTATGGTGGGTATCGTCAAAAATCTCGCGATATACAACCTACCATTCCTCAGTTAAAAGAGGATATGAAAATATTGGCAGCTATGGGCGTGAAAATTTTACGCACTTATAATGTTCAGTTACAGCAAGCTCCTAATTTATTAAAAGCTATTTCAGAATTAAAAGCTGAAGATTCAACCTTTGAAATGTATGTAATGTTAGGCGCGTGGATTGATTGCGAAAATGCATGGACAGGTTTAGAGCCGAATCATGAAGTAGAGAGCCAACAGAATGCAGGAGAAATTGATAGAGCAGTGGCCTTAGCAAAAGCATATCCAGATATTGTAAAAATTATTGCGGTTGGTAATGAAGCCATGGTACGTTGGGCAACAAGCTATTTTGTTAGGCCAAATGTTATTTTAAAATGGGTAAATCATTTACAGGATTTAAAGAAGTCTGGTGAATTATCAAAAGATTTATGGATTACAAGTTCCGATGATTTTTCATCTTGGGGTGGAGGCGACCCTAGTTACCATACAGAAGATTTAGAAAAACTAATAAAGGCAGTAGATTATATTTCTATGCATACTTATCCTATGCATAACTCTCACTATAATCCTGCCTTTTGGTTTGTTCCTGAAAGTGAATATACTTTAACTGATGCCGAAAAAATTGAGGCTGCTATGCAACGCTCATTTCAATTTGCTAAACAACAACATGATAGTGTATCAAATTACATCAAAAGTTTAGGGGTTAATAAACCTGTACATATTGGCGAAACAGGATGGGCAACCGTGTCAAACGGACATTATGGTGCCAAAGGTTCTCGAGCAACAGATGAGTATAAGTCGGCAAAATACTATCAACTTATACGTAATTGGACAAACCAAGAAAACATTTCTTGTTTCTATTTTGAAGCTTTTGATGAGCAATGGAAAGATGCACATAACGCTTTAGGTTCTGAGAATCATTTTGGACTTATAAACCTTAAAGGTGAAGCGAAATATGCGTTGTGGAATTTAGTTGATCAAGGCGTTTTTAAAGGATTAACAAGAGATGGACAGCCAATAACTAAAACATATAATGGCGATAAAGATGCTTTATTGAAAGATGTTTTAACACCAGTAACTATTGGAGAAATTATGGCACATAGATAAATGAGTCAACTTAAAGTTTTAAAATATGAAAACATTAAAATACAGTGTGTATTCACTTTTTATTCTTCTTATGTTAAGTTGTAATGAAACGCATAATGAGTTACAAGTAGAAGTTTATGAAACTTCAGCTAGTGGCAATCATTTAAAAAAGATTTCAGAAAGACCTTCTGTAGAAAAAGCGAGTACAATAAAACTTTTATCAAATAAAACGTACCAAACCATTACAGGTTTTGGTGGAGCTTTTACAGAGTCTTCAGCTTACTTATTAAACAAGCTTAGTAAAGTCAATAGAAATACTATTTTGAAGGCTTATTTTTCTAAAGAAGGTGCAAATTATTCTTTAACGAGAACACACATGAATTCTTGCGATTTTTCGCTTTCTAATTATTCATATACGCCTATTGAAGGTGATAAAAACCTAGAACATTTTTCTATTAAAGAAGATAAAGATGATTTAATTCCTATGATAAAAGATGCCTTAGCAGTGTCTGAAGATGGTTTTAAAATATTTGCTTCACCATGGACAGCAGCTCCATGGATGAAAGATAATAACAATTGGGTTGGCGGTAAATTACTTCCAGAATATTATGATACTTGGGCATTATTCTTCTCAAAATATTTAGATGCTTATAAAGCTGAAGGGATAGAAATTTGGGGTTTTACAGTTGAAAACGAACCTCATGGTAACGGTAACAATTGGGAAAGTATGCATTTTTCACCAAAAGAAATGACCGATTTTGTTCAGTTTCATTTAGGTCCAAAATTAGAGTCTGATGGTTATGGCGATAAAATTATTTTAGGTTACGATCAAAATAGAGCGGGTTTAAAAGAATGGGTAGATGAAATGTTTAGAGACGAAGCATCATCAAAATATTTTCATGGAACGGCTATTCATTGGTACGAGAGTACGTATGATTTTTTTCCAGAAGCCTTGCAATATGCACATAATAAAGCACCAAATAAATTTTTAATTGAAACCGAAGGATGTGTAGATTCTCAAGTTCCGGTTTGGAAAGATGATGCTTGGTACTGGAAAAAAGAAGCTACCGATTGGGGTTGGGATTGGGCATCTGAAGAAGACAAACATTTACATCCTAAATACGCGCCTGTAAATCGATACGCCAGAGATATTATAGGTTGCCTAAATAACTGGGTTGATGGATGGGTAGATTGGAATATGGTACTCGATAAACAAGGCGGTCCAAACTGGTTTAAAAACTGGTGTGTAGCTCCTGTAATTGTCGATCCAGATACAGATGAAGTTTACTTTACACCATTATACTATGTCATGGCGCATTTTAGTAAATACATAAGGCCAGAAGCAAAAATAATAGGTCTTGAAAACTCCGATGATACGCTAATGGTTACTGCAGCCCAAAACCCCGACGGATCTATTGCTGTTGTAATTTTTAATGAAGGAGAACAATCAAAAAATATAAAGATGTCTTTAGGCGAACAGTCTATAGATATTCAAATAAGTAAACAAGCTATTCAAACAATATTAATACCAAAGAAGAAACTATTAATATAAATAGAAACTATTAACAATACCAACTAAAAACCAATACGATATGTCTAATATTAAAACAGCAGCAAAAGATAGAGTTCCATTAGGTCAAAAAGGAGCATTTGGAGCAGGCCATTTTGTTCTTAATCTTTTACCCGGAGTTTTAGGTGTTTATCTTCAAGTATTTATTCTTACAGCATTTGGCATGGACCCTGTTTGGGCTGGTCTTTTGGGAGGATTACCTAGAATATTTGATGCCTTAACAGATCCTATAATGGGCTTTATATCCGACAATACAAAGTCAAGATGGGGTAGAAGACGTCCTTATATATTTACAGGAGCCATTATTAGTGGGATACTTTTTATTTTAATGTGGCAGCTAGATGAAAATGCATCACAGACATTTAATTTCTGGTATGTTATGATTTTACAAATCCTTTTTCTTGTTGGAAACACAATGTTTGCAACACCTTTGGTTGGATTAGGATATGAAATGACATCTGATTATAATGAAAGAACAAGACTTATGAGTTTAGCAAATTCAATGGGTCAAATTGCGTGGATGATAGTACCTTGGTTATATGTAATTATTCCAGATGTAAATACGTTTGATAATCCTGCACAAGGCGTAAGAACCATGGCGGTTATAGTAGGGGCAGTGTGTATTTTATTCGGAATTTTACCTGCTTTCTTTTGTAGAGGTATAGATTCAGCTCATATGGGAAACAGACAAGAGATTAATTTTAAAACCCTTGCGTCTAATATGAAAGAATTAGTAAAAGGTATAAAACAAGTATCTAAAAACAAGCCTTTTATGAAACTTTGTGGCGCAACTTTTTTAGTGTTTAATGGCTTTCAATTAGTAGCTGCGTTTTCTGTTTTTATTATTGTGTTTTATATGAACCAAGGCAGTTGGGAACAAGCAGGTACGTGGCCAGCGTGGTTTAATACACTTAATGCTATTTTAACAGCATTTGTAGTAATCCCTATTATTTCTAAAATGGCTACTAAATGGGGAAAAAGAAACGCGTTTTTAATTTCTACATTCCTATCTATTATTGGTTATATATTAAAATGGTGGGGCTTCGATGTAGAACTTAATAACAGTTTTAATCAAACGGCTTTTGGTCAATCACTCAATAACGGTGTGGCTTCTATTTTCGAATTTTTGAATCCATATTTAGAAAGTGCAGGTATGTCATGGTTTAGTATTGATGCTAGTAATGGTATACCATGGTTAATATTTTTACCAATTCCCTTATTTGCTTTCGGAATGGGAGGCTTGTTTACCTTAATGATGTCTATGACTGCAGATGTTTGCGATTTAGATGAACTTGAAAATGGCATGCCACGTAAAGAAGGCACTTTTGGAGCCATTTACTGGTGGATGGTAAAGTTAGGTCAAGCTTTAGCTATTATATTAAGTGGCGTTATATTAAAAGTTGTTGGTTTTGATCAAAATATAAGTGAGCAAGCTGTTGAAACCATGACTCGACTTAGAATTGCAGATATTGTTGTTCCTGCTTTAACAGCTGCGTTAGCAATGTTTGTAATGTGGAAATATAGTTTAGATGAATCAAGAGCGCGCGAAATAAAAGAAGTATTAGTAAAGCGTAGAGGAGAATTATAATTATTAAGAATATGTCGTATAGAGAAGATAAAATAGGATCGTTTAGAGGAATAGATCTTGATAAAAAAACCACAAGAGGTTTACATAATTTGTTTAAAAGAGTTCTAAAAAATGGGATGCATGGGTTGTGTTTTAGTCCTTATGAAGAAGGTCAAGAACCAGGAGAACAAATTACCGAAAAACAGATAAGGAGACGTATGAAAATAATTAAGCCTTATACCAAATGGATACGTTCTTTTTCTTGTACAGAAGGGAATGAAATTATTCCTCGTATTGCTAAGGAATATGGCATTAAAACATTGGTAGGCGCTTGGTTAGGTAACGATGATGAAATTAATAAAAAGGAAATTGCAGGACTTATAAAATTGGCTAAGCAAGGTTATGTTGATATTGCTGCAGTTGGTAATGAAGTCATGTACCGAGGCGATTTAACCGAAGAAGCGCTTTTATCTTTTATGTATCAAGTAAAAGAAGCGATTCCAGATATTCCTATGGGATATGTAGATGCTTACTATGAGTTTAAACAAAGACCAAAAATTACAGAAGCCTGCGATATTATTTTAGCAAATTGTTATCCGTATTGGGAAGGTTGTAGTTTAGAATATGCTTTGTTATATATGAAAGACATGTATCATCAAGCTTTAAAAGCTGGTAATGGAAAAAAAGTGATTATAACAGAAACAGGTTGGCCCTCTTTAGGTGAAGGGCTTCAAGGAGCACAACCATCACATGAAAATGCTTTAAAGTATTTTGTTAATTCACAAGTTTGGTCTAATGAAGATGATATAGAAATGTTTTATTTCTCATCATTTGATGAATCTTGGAAAGTTGGAGCTGAAGGCGATGTAGGAGCTTATTGGGGGCTTTGGGATAAGAATGAAAAACTGAAGTTTTAAGAAACGTATATTTTGAGTGACTAATTTTAGTAAAATGTGTGGTTATCTAATCACACATTTTTTATTTTAACTTATTAATTCATCTCTTAGTTTTTAAAATATTTCTTTACTTTGTGTAAAGCTTCGCACAAATTATGTTTGATGATATTTTAGCAGCCATTCCATTTGGAATTATACTTGCCTTTACTATTGGTCCGGTTTTTTTTGTACTTCTCGAAACCAGTGCTACCAAGGGTTTTAAAAGTGCCTTAATTTTTGATTGTGGCGTTATGTTAGCCGATATCATTTTTATTTTAGTGGCATTTTTTAGTACCAATAAACTTTTAGAAAAAATTAAAGACGATCCTAATTTTTTAATTTTTGGAGGTGTATTGTTGGCTGTTTATGGGGTCATTTCATTTGTAAAAGCTTCAAAATCTTTTAGAGAGATTGTTAGAGAATACCATAAAGTAGAAATTAAAAAAGGTTATGGCAAACTCTTTTTAAAAGGCTTTTTATTAAACTTTATAAATATTGGTGTCCTTTTAGGGTGGGTTGCTTTTATTGTACTTGGTAATTCGTTAACAAAATCAGAAGATGGTATTGTGGTGTTTTTAAGTACTATTTTAATCGTTTATTTTTTAGTAGATCTTATTAAAATACTGATTGCAAAAAAATTAAAAAATAAGCTTACACCTCGATTAATATTTAAAACTAAAAAAATAATAGCACTTCTAATCTTAGGTTTTGGCGTTTTATTGTTAGTTCAAGGGTTTTTTCCAAAAGAGAAAGAGCTTTTAAAAGAAAAATTAGAACAAATAAATCCTATAAAAGAAAAGCTTCCAGAATAAACTGAAAGCTTTTGTTGAGGCGTCGAGCGGATTCGAACCGCTGTACAAGGTTTTGCAGACCTCTGCCTAGCCACTCGGCCACGACGCCATAATTTTTGTTGTGCAAATGTAAAAAAAATAAAGACTTTTCAATACATAAATTTACTTTTTACGCTTATCTGTCATTTTTATAGTCACTTTTGCAACATCACCACCTATAGGCGGGTTTAATTTACTAACCCAAACAGTGGCTTTTTTTACTAATTTATCTTCGTTAAAAATTCTATTTAAAATACGTTTTGCAACCGTTTCAAGTAGCTGAGAAGCAATATCCATTTCTTCTTTTATAATCCGGTTTAAAAACACGTAATCTACAGTGTCACTTAAATCATCTGTCTTTGCCGAGTTTTGTAAATCGGCATCAACTTCTAAATCTACACGATAATCACTTCCTATTTTTGTTTCTTCTTTTAAACAACCATGGTATGCAAATACCCGAATGTTTTCAACTTTTATTTTTCCCATTAGCTTCTTAAACTTATTAAGCTAAAATAGTTTGAATTTCCGTAATTTTGAAGCTTATTTAGTTGAAATAAATATTAAGTATGTCTGAAGAAAGAAAATCACTCAATTTTATTGAGCAAATTATAGAAGAAGATTTGGCAAACGGAATGTCTAAAAATGACTTACGTTTTCGTTTTCCTCCAGAACCTAATGGCTATTTGCATATAGGTCATACAAAAGCTATAGGTATAAGTTTTGGTTTGGGAGAAAAATATAATGCACCTGTAAACCTTCGTTTTGACGATACAAACCCTGCAAAAGAAGAGCAAGAATATGTTGATGCTATCAAAGAAGATATTGCTTGGTTAGGTTATAAGTGGGATAAAGAATTATTCTCATCAGATTATTTTCAACAACTGTATGATTGGGCTATTCATTTTATAAAAGAAGGAAAAGCCTATGTAGATTCGCAGTCTAGTGAAGCTATGGCAGAACAAAAAGGAACGCCCACACAACCAGGAGTTGATGGTCCGTATAGAAATAGAACAGTAGCTGAAAACCTTGATTTATTTGAACGCATGAAAGCGGGCGAGTTTGAAGAAGGTGAACACATTTTGCGTGCTAAAATAGATATGCAACATGTAAATATGTTGATGCGTGATCCTATTATGTATCGTGTTTTAAAGAAACATCATCATAGAACAGCAAACGATTGGTGTATTTACCCAATGTACGATTGGACGCATGGAGAGAGCGATTATATTGAACAAATTTCACATTCTTTATGTTCCTTAGAATTTAAACCACACAGAGAACTTTACGATTGGTTTTTAGACCAAGTTATAGACACCAATTTAATTAGACCAAAACAACGTGAATTTGCACGTTTAAATTTAAGTTATACCATTATGAGTAAGCGTAAGCTTCTTAAATTGGTTGAAGATAAAATTGTAGCTGGATGGGATGACCCTAGAATGCCAACTATTTCTGGCTTACGCCGAAGAGGATATACACCTAATTCACTTAGAAAATTTGTAGAAACTGTTGGTGTTGCAAAGCGCGATAATGTTATTGATGTATCGCTTTTAGAGTTTTGTATTCGTGAAGATTTAAATAAAACAGCACCACGAGTTATGGCTGTTTTAGATTCTGTGAAATTAGTAATTACTAATTATCCAGAAGGAAAAGAAGAGTGGTTAGAAGCAGAGAACAATCAAGAAGATGATAGTGCAGGCTTTAGAAAAGTGCCGTTTTCAAAAGAATTATATATTGAAAAAGAGGATTTTAAAGAAGAAGCTGGTAATAAGTTCTTTAGATTGAAGTTAGGTGGAGAAGTAAGACTTAAAAACGCGTACATAATTAAAGCTGAAAGTGTTGAAAAAGATGCTAATGGAAACATTACAGAAATTCATTGTACGTATTCCGAAGATACTTCTAAAAGAGTAAAAGGTACCTTGCATTGGGTATCTATAAAACATGCTGTAAAAGCTGAAGTTAGAGAATATGATCGTTTGTTTATTGATGAAGCACCAGATAGCCATCAAGACAAAGATTTTATGGAATTTATAAATCCTGATTCTTTAAAAACTATTGAAGCTTTTGTAGAGCCTAGTTTATTAGAAGCTAAAGTAGGAGAGCGGTTCCAGTTTCAACGTTTAGGTTATTTTAATGTAGATAATGATTCGTCTTCAGATAAATTAGTATTTAATAAAACGGTTGGTTTACGCGATACTTGGGCAAAACAAAAACCTAAGCCTCAACAACAAGCGGTAAAGCCAAATAACAATCAGCAATCACAACGAAAAGCTATTGATGTGATTCAAAAATTAGGTAAAAAATACACCAATTTACCAGAAATAAAACAGCAAAAGGTTAAAGAAGAAATTCAAGAACTTGCTAAAAATGTAACTTATGATGAATTGCAACCTCTTTTTAATACAGCCGTAAAAAAAGCAGGAACACGTATTGCAGTAGCTATTACTTTAGGCGTTTTATTAGAAAACGGACTAGAAAAGAATGATGCTGTAAACGAATTTATAGCAAAAGTACTTGAAGATAAAAATGATCTTTTAGTTAATGAAGCTAATACTCTTAAATAAACATTTAATTATCAGTTTTTTAAAAAGTATTATATTTAACTTCTAACTAAATACTATATTATTATGGAAATGAATTTTTTAGCAATTTTAGTTGCTGCATTAGTACCCATGGCTTTAGGTTTTTTATGGTATGGTCCAATGCTTTTTCAAAAGGCTTGGATGCGAGAATCAGGAATGACAGAAGAGAAAATTAATAGCGGAAATATGGCTGTTATTTTTGGCGTATCATTTGTTCTTGCAGTTTTATTAGCGCTTTTTTTGCCTACTGTAACTATTCATCAAATGGGAGCTTTTAGTTTGGTACAAGGCGATTTAGGTATTTTGCCTTCGTATGATGCTTTTATGGCAGATTATTCAAATGAATTTAGAACTTTTAAGCACGGTGTTTTTCATGGTGCTTTGGTTGGAATATTTTTTGTTTTACCAATAATGGGAACAAATGCTTTATTTGAACGTAAGAGCTGGAAACATATTCTTATTAATGTTGGATATTGGACACTAACTATTGCCATTATGGGAGGAATAGTTTGTGCTTGGAGATAATATTTTTGTAATTTTATAACATAAATAAAGACTGAAGTGTGTAACTTCAGTCTTTTTATTTTCTATTGAAAACACATTATATTTATAATTCATATAAAGAACTTCCAGAATCTTGGAAGCATATTACCGAACATGATGTTTTTTTACAACCTAATTATTTTGCTGCTTTAGAAGACGCGTCTCCAGAAAACATTCAGTTTTTTTATGTGGGTATTTTTAAGAACGATGTTTTAGTAGGAGTTGCTGTTGTACAACGCGTACAATTGTATTTAAAAGATATGTTTCGAAAAACAGAAGTTTCTTGTTTTAGAGAAGCTTTTAAAAGTTTGGTTTCTAAAATAGTAAGAGGAAACATTTTGGTGGTTGGTAATATGATGCATACGGGGCAACACGGTGTGTTTTATGATACAAATAGCATATCGCAATCAGAATACTTAAAAATTGTTTTCGATGCCTTAAATACGCTTAAAATCAATATTAAAACAACTCAAAAGAAAACAATTAGAGCCATCATGCTCAAAGATTTTTTTGAAGCAGATGCTATTCATGAAAGTAAAGCGTTTTTTCTTTCTCATAAATTACATCATGTGTATGTACAGCCAAATATGACGATGCGTGTTAATCCTAATTGGTTAACTATTGAAGATTATCTGGCTAGTTTGAAAAAAAAGTATAAAAACCGTTATAAACGAGCAAAAAAGAAACTAGGAGTAATAACTTGTACAGAATTAGATTTAAAAACTGTTGAAGTACATTCCGAAAGACTTCATCAATTATATTTAAATGTTTCTAATAATGCTAAGTTCAACACGTTTGTTTTACCTCAAAATCATTTTTATAATTTAAAACTTCAGCTAAAAGAATCGTTTAAAGTTTTTGGTTATTATTTAGATAATGAATTAATAGGGTTTTACACTTTAATTTTAAATGGCGATGATTTAGAAACTTATTTTTTAGGTTACGATACGCTGCATCAATATCCGAATCAGCTGTATCTAAATATGCTGTATGATATGGTGAAATTTGCTATTGAAAATAAGTTTTCAAATATTGTATATGCACGAACAGCTATGGAAATAAAAAGCTCGGTAGGAGCTAAGCCAGAACCTATGAGTGTTTATATAAAACATACCAATGGTTTTGTAAATGCTGTTTTAAAGCAAATTTTTAAGTTGATGCACCCAAAACAAGATTGGGAAGAACGCCATACTTTTAATTCCAGTTATTAATTGATACATAGTATAAATGTAAAAGCCTCGAAAATTTAATTTCAAGGCTTTCAGTTATTTATTTAAATGAGATTTACTCTTCTTTTTTCTTTTTAGCATCTTTCATGGCTTCTCCAATTTGGTTACTTGCTGTAAAACTGGCAACCATATCGTTTAACATATTACTTCCTGCTTGAGGCGAGTTTGGTAACAAAATTAAGTTACTATTTGTTTCTTGTCCAATAGCCTGTAAAGTATCGTAATGTTGAGTCACAACAATTAATGCAGAAGCTTCTTGAGAGTTAATTCCAACTCTATTTAATACATCAACAGATTCTTCTAAACCACGCGCAATTTCACGACGTTGATCTGCAATACCTTGTCCTTGTAAACGTTTGCTTTCTGCTTCAGCTTTTGCTTTTTCAACAATTAAAATTCTAGCAGCATCACCTTCATATTGTGCCGCCGTTTTTTCTCTATCGGCTGCATTAATACGGTTCATGGCTTCTTTTACTTGTGCATCAGGATCAATATCGGTTACTAAGGTTTTAATAATATCGTAACCATATTCCATCATAGCATCATTTAATTCAGATTTTACAGCAATGGCAATATCATCCTTTTTTAAGAATACATCATCTAAAATCATTTTAGGAACTTCGGCACGTACTACATCAAATACATAAGAGGTTATTTGTTCGTGCGGATAATCTAATTTATAAAAAGCTTCATATACTTTTTCGCGTATTACTTTGTATTGTACTGATACTTTTAGTTTTACAAATACATCATCTTTAGTTTTGGTTTCTACAATAACATCTAATTGTTGAATTTTTAAACTTATACGACCAGCAATTCTATCTATTAAAGGAATTTTAAAGCGTAAACCAGAATGACGAATGGCGTTAAACCTTCCAAAACGTTCAATAATTGCAGCGGTTTGTTGTTTAACTGTAAAAGCAAATGAGATTAAAATAAATAATCCAATAAGAATGAGTGGAATGTAAATGAAGTTCATAATATGTTATTTAAAATGGTTAAGAAAATTGATTTACTAAATTAAGTTATATTTGTCCATTTAACCCTAAAATTAGTATGAAAAAAGTACAACTTCTCTTATTAGTAGTTCTAATGCTATGTTTTGTTACAAAAAGTTTTTCACAAAAAGGAAATTATAGAATTAGTAATGGTATTGGCATTTTTGGAGGCATAACAAAATTGGATATTACAACTAATAATTTTACAACAAAACAAGGCGATGGTTTTATGGGTGGTTTGTTGGCAATCGTTGATATTCCTCATCGTTGGTATAATATAAGTTTTGGTATGCAACTATCTGAAAGTACTATAGGAATTTTAGGCAGACCAAATATTTCTAGTACTTCTAATGAATTTATAGATTACAAAATGTTTGCTGCTCAAGTAGCATTATTAGGGCATATAAAAGTGATTCCAAAACATTTTACTATTGATGTTGGCCCAATGTTACAATACAATAGTAAATTAGAATTTAAAGAGAAAGGTCAAGAAGCTTATTTTATAAATAATTATAATAATTTAACAGCTGAAGACATTGCCGATATTTCTCAATTTAATTTAAATGGAGCCATTGGTGCATCAGTTGGTATTAAGAATTTTAAGTTAAAAGCTCAATACCTTTATGGCTTTACAAATATTTTAAAGAAATTAGAAAATCAAGAGTTAGATACAGTTGGTGGAAGTGATCGTTTTAAAGGAAACCAAACCATGTTGGTTTTGGGTGCTATGGTTTTGTTTTAGTGTTTGTAGTTTTTTAACTTTATAAGACACGTTATTGTTGGTAATTTGAAAAATGGGGAGACTATTAGTTTATCAAAAAAACTAAATTGGAATTTCTATACCTAGACCAGTTCTTAAACCTGACCAATTAGTTTTAACTTTATCTTCATTATTATTCTCTAAATAATAATCGCTATTTTCTTTGAATTTTAATGTGCCACCAAATGTAATATCAAACCCTAGAGAGGCCTTAATAATAAAAAACGACAAAGGATATTCATAAATTAATCTTCCTCCAATGCCGAAATTCATAGATTGGAATTTTATATTTTCATTAGTGATATCTTCTAAGATTTGAGTGTAATTTTCAATTTTTAAATTTGACAACATACTAAAGCCTCTTATAGCTATACTAAAACCTTTTTTAGAGTTAGATAATTTAATTTGATATTCGCCTCCAAATGCATAAGCATTCAAAGGCTGAGTTATTCTTATAACTCCAGAATAATCGGAATATGATATTTTTCCTCCTGTTGAATTATAACTAAAAAATAGGGACGTATTAATATTGCTTAGTTTATAACCTAGAGTAAAACCAATATTTGAAGGGAAATTATCATTAACCTCTATAGGTATTTCAGGGATGTCTTTAATAAATTCTTGCTGAAAAGATTTTAAAGAAGCATGTGAAAATGTATTATAATTTAGCTCAATAAAAACACCTCCATTTTGGCTATAACTTATTAAACTTATACAGGATAACAAAAATAATATTATTTGCTTTTTCATTCTATTCGTTTATGTAATGATCTAAATAAAACCCCATGCTATATGTATAAATTAGTTTACCGCTTTGTAACCAATAAGCTCTAGGGATTTCATTTGGACTCCATATAGAAACAACATTTTTCACTTCAATTCTTTTGAAGTTTGTGGTAGTAAGATCATAAACGTATGCATAAGATGGTTGTGTATTACTTTGACCAAATTCACTTCTAACAAATAACAACTTATTTGTTGCATTGTCATAATTCATAATGTTAATTCTTGTAAAATCACTTAAAGTTGATTTTGTTCTAGTAATCAAATCAAATATAATTGGGTTTCCATCATATGAATTGTAAACACATTTGTTTTGATTTACGATGAATTCAACCAAATTGACATCGTAGTTGGTATTAGTTTTAACTATTTCATTTATAACTTTATTCTTTATTTCGAAAAAAGCATTGTTGATGTAGAAATATCTACCATCATCAGATATTTTAAAATAACCTGATTTACTGGTATTATAAAATAATTCTTTAGTTGTTGAATCATAAAAGCTTATCTGATTATTTTGCTCGATAACTATGATATTATTTCGATATTTGATACTTCCAGTTTGTGCTCCAAAGTCTGATAGTTTCCATTGATTTATAATTGAAAGACTATTACCCTCGACTAGATATGAAATATCTAGTACATCTATTATTAAGTTACCTGTAGAAGTAATTGTTAAATCTCGGGCATAATTAACACCTTTTGTGGTAATGAATTTCGTTTCAACGAGTGCTAAGGTTTCGGAATCTAGTTTTTCAATAGTAATATAATCTGTAGAAGTTCTACTTGACCCCGTTCTTAAAACATAAATAAAATTATCAAATTGATTATAAAGAAACTCTCCATGACTACTGCTACTATCATAATCAAATTCTTTATTATAGGAATTAGGAATAAATAATGACCCTTTATAGATATCTTCATTCTCAGATTCTTTATATAAGGTAAAGCTAAAACCACCATCATAATTAGGAAATTTAATAGGTTCATCTACTACAATTTCACCTCCATGTGAACTTACTTTATGTATTAAATTATTGGAAATGTCATCAAAAGAATAATAGTCGAAATTACTATAAAGTGGATGTTTAGGAATGATTAATTTATATTGATTTTCGTTTAATATTATCTTTTGCACCTTAAAAGGTTTAATGAAAACACCTACTTTGTTACTTATTGTATTTCCCCTAGAATTTTCAAGATAGATTTGATATTTAAAGTTATCACCATTTTTGTAGCTTTGTGAATACCTAATAACATTTGTTTCATTATAACTTAGTTCTAAGAGTTCTTGAATTTTTAGATCTAAATAGCTAATAACAACATCATTATTAGAAATTATTAGTTTAGCCTTATCAAAATTTCTTTTTGATATCGGATTCCAAGTAACATAAAGTGAACCATCAATAATTTCTGCACTTTTCATAACAACAGTCTCAGGAGGAGATTTGTCAATGATAAAATTGTATTCTTCAGTTTTAATATAAGCCTCAACACCACTTACATCCGCTAAACTACCAGACCCTGAAGAAAAAATATACTCAATTTTTAAAATATGATTACCATCTTCTAATGATTCTGCGTCAATAATAAAATCTCCAGTGTTAATTGTGCTAGTTTGTATTTCAACGTTATCGATATAAATTTTTATTTCATAAAGTAGGTGCTTGTTATTTCCAATATAGTTAAAATTGATTTTTGTTGAGACGTAAATTATTTGGTTTTCGCTTAGATCTTTTAGGTTAATAGCTGCCGTTGGATTTTTTTCGGAAACTTCAATAAATGAGTCTTCTGAGAATTCATAGTTACAATTTGATAAGGTAATTAATATTGTAAATATTAATAATATCTTATTGAATCTTAGAGATGTTAATTTCATGTATTTTAAGTATTGTATACTTTGCTTACAAATTTATAACTTTTTTCTGACTAGAGATGTAGTTCAACAAAAAACCTCTCCATATTTCTATGAAGAGGCTTTATAATTTATACTATACTTTTGGTTATAATTATAGTGTTTTTACAATATTCTCAATACGTTTAATCATTTCATTTTTACCAATCATGTATATAATATCAAACACATCAGGACCTTGTAAAGCACCTACTAATGCTAAACGTAAAGGCATCATAACTTTTCCAAAGCTAATTTCGTTGGAAGTTATCCAACCTTTAATTTCGGTTTGAAGGTTTTCTACAGTAAAATCTTCAATAGTATTTACAATAGAAATTACTTGATCCATAATAACATCAGTACCTTCTTTAAGGGCTTTTTTAGAAGCCTTTTCATCATACGATGTTGGTGCGGTAAAAAAGAAATGACTTAAGTTCCAAAAATCAGAGACAAAAGTGGCGCGTTCTTTTATTAAGCCAATAACTAAAGCTATGTATTCAACATCAATTTCAGAGAGTTCTGCTTGGCTATTTTTAAAAGTTTGAGCTAAATCCTCATTGTATTTTTCTTGCATGTAATGGTGGTTAAACCATTTAATTTTATCAGGATCGAAACGTGCTCCCGATTTGTTTACTTTCTTTAAGTCGAAAGCTTCAATAAGCTCATCAAGATTAAAAATTTCTTGTTCCGTTCCAGGGTTCCATCCTAAAAATGATAAGAAATTAACCATAGCATCGGCAAAATAACCATCTTCTTTATAACCTCTAGACACTTCGTTGGTTTTAGGATCTGTCCATTGTAATGGAAAAACAGGGAACCCTAATTTATCGCCATCACGTTTGCTTAGTTTTCCTTTTCCTGTAGGTTTTAAAATAAGCGGTAAATGTGCAAATTCTGGAGCTTCCCAACCAAAAGCTTTGTATAATTGATAGTGTAATGCTAAAGATGGTAACCATTCTTCACCACGAATAACATGCGAGATTTCCATTAAATGGTCATCAACAATATTTGCTAAATGGTAGGTTGGCATACCATCACTTTTAAACAATACTTTATCGTCTAAAATATTTGTATCAATTTTAATATCGCCACGAATAATATCTGTAAGATGTAATGTTTCATCTTGCGGACTCTTAAAACGAATCACATAATCATCACCAGCATCTAATTTAGTTTGTACTTCTTCCGCGCTAAGCGATAAAGAATTACTCAATTTTAAGCGGTTGTGCCAATTATAGATAAATGTTTTTCCTTTTGCTTCGTGGTCTTTTCTATGAAAATCTAATGTTTCAGCTGTATCAAACGCATAGTAAGCGTTGCCCGAAGCAATCAATTCATCGGCGTAAGCCTTATATAAATCTTTACGTTCGCTTTGTCTGTATGGTCCAAATTTCTCATTCTTTCCTGGGCCTTCATCAAAAGGCATGTTGCACCAATTTAAAGCATCAATAATATATTTTTCGGCACCTTCAATATAACGATTTTGGTCTGTATCTTCTATTCTTAAAATAAAAGTTCCGTTATGTTTTTTAGCGAATAAATAATTGAATAACGCTGTACGAACACCTCCTATATGAAGTGGTCCTGTTGGGCTTGGTGCAAAACGCACACGAACATTTTTAGTCATGTTTTTGTAAATTTGTTGCAAAGATATGTATTAAGACAGAAGACCGAAACTAGAAGTCGTAAGTTTTTGCTTTTTATTAAGCATAATCCTTAATTAACACACAATTATAAATCTTGTAAAAAATAAAATTGTAGTTTAGTCTATTAAATTAGTTTTTTTCATTTCTCTGAAGGCGGAAATTTACCCAAATCATGAATAATTTCGAAAACATACAAAGTAAGTTAGAAGCATTTATTAGGCGTTATTATACTAATGAATTGTTTAAAGGTGCTATTTTGTTTTTTGCCATTGGCTTACTATATTTTCTTTTCACTTTATTTATCGAGCATGTTTTATGGCTAAATACAACGGCGAGAACCATTCTATTTTGGCTATTTATTATTGTAGAATTTGGTTTGCTTGTTAAGTTTATCTTTTTTCCGTTAGCCAAATTATTTAAACTTCAAAAAGGAATAAATTATAAAGATGCTTCTAAAATTATTGGTTTACATTTTCCTGAAGTAAGCGATAAATTATTAAATGTCCTTCAGCTAAATGAAAATGAAACGAAGTCGGAATTATTATTAGCTAGTATCGAACAGAAATCTTTAGAGTTAAATCCAATTCCTTTTAAATTGGCTATTAATTTTAAGAAAAATATCAGCTATTTTAAATACGCCATTATACCCGTTTTAATTTTATTGATTACATTTTTAACAGGAAATTCTAATTGGTTTAGCAATAGTTACGAACGTGTGGTCCATTACAAAACGGCTTACGAACCGCCAGCACCGTTTCAGTTTTTTGTAGTGAATGATGATTTAAATGCAATTGAAAATAAAGATTTTAAGTTGATTGTAAAAGTAGCAGGCGAGGTGATGCCTGAATCTGCTCAAATAGTTTATAATAATGAAACTTACTTTTTACAACAGAAAAACATTGGTGAATTTGAATATGTGTTTACACAACCTAAAACGAATATTCAGTTTGAATTAACTGCAAATAATATAACCTCTAAACCTTATACGCTTAGTGTCGTAGAAGTGCCTTCTTTGTTAAGTTTCGAAATGGTTTTAGATTATCCTAATTATACCAAAAAGAAAGACGCCGTTTTAAAAAGCACGGGTAACGCTGTTGTTCCTGAAGGCACTAAAATTATTTGGCAACTTAAAACAAAAGCAACCGATGAGGTTAATTTGTTTGCCAAAGATACTATTGGTTTTAATGCTGATAAAGAAGGTGTTTTTGAAGCTAAGAAACAAGTTTTTAATAATTACAATTATACCTTAAGCACGAGTAATAAAAATTTAAAAAACTATGAAAATTTAGATTTTAATATTGATGTTATAAAGGATGAATATCCTGAGATTAAGATAAAAGTAGAAAAGGATACTTTAGACTTGCAAACCTTATATTTTTACGGTCAAATAAGTGACGATTATGGTTTTAGTAAACTACAATTGGTTTATTATCCGTCTGATAATGAGAGTAATAAATCGTTTAAAACGTTAGACTTCTCCAATTCTAATATTTCAGATTTCATTACAGCCTTTCCTAATAATTTAGAGATTGAAGCTGGAATTCCTTATAGTTTATATTTTCAAGTGTTTGATAATGATTTAGTTAACGGTCGTAAAAGCGTAAAGAGTAATGCGTTTAATTATAGAAAACGAACCAAAAACGAAGAAGCTGAAAAGAATTTGAAACAGCAAAGCGAGTCTATAAAAGATTTGAATAAGTCTTTAAAGAAATTTGAAGAACAAGATAAAAAGTTAGAAGAGTTAACAAAAACTAGTAAAGAGAAATCTACTTTAAATTTTAACGATAAAAAGAAATTAGAATCATTTTTCAAGCGTCAAAAAGAGCAAGACGAAATGATGAAAAGTTTCAATAAAAAACTGAAAAATAATTTAGAAGAATTTCAAAAAGAGAATCCAAAGGACGATCAATTTAAAGAAGATTTAAAAGAACGATTAAAAGAGAATGAAGAGAAACTTCAAAAAGATGAAAAACTTTTAGAGGAACTTGAAAAACTCCATGAGAAAATAGGGAAAGAAGAATTAGTAAAAAAGTTAGATGAACTTGCTAAACAAAATAAAAACAAAAAACGAAGTTTAGAACAGTTATTAGAATTAACAAAACGTTTTTACGTAGAAAAGAAACTAGAAAAACTTAAGGATGATTTAGAGAAATTAGCTGACGAACAAGAAAAACTTTCTAATAAATCTGATGAAGAAAACACTAAAGAAAATCAAGATGAATTAAATAATGCTTTTGAAGATTTTAAAAAACAAATTGAAGATTTAGAAAAAGACAGCAAGGAATTAAAAAAGCCCATTGATATTCCTAGAGATAAATTAGACGAAAAAGAAATTGATGATGAGCAAAAAAATGCTTCCGATTCCTTAGAAAAAAATGAGGAAGAAAAACAAGCTCAAGATGCTAATCAAGATCAGCCCAAAGAAAGTTTACAAAACGCTAAAAAAAGCCAGAAGAAAGCCGCTCAAAAAATGAAAAAAATGAGTGCAAAAATGTCTAGTGCAATGCAAGCTTCTGGAGGCGAACAAATGCAAGAAGATATGGAAATGTTGCGACAAGTTCTAGATAATTTGGTGCTTTTTTCTTTCGATCAGGAGGCGCTTATGAATCATTTTAAATCTGTTGATGTTAACCATAATAAATTTTCATCGTATTTAATAAAACAAAATGAGTTAAAAGAGCATTTTGAACATGTTGATGATAGCTTGTTTGCTTTGTCTTTAAGACAGCCAAAAATTTCAGAAAAAGTAAATAAAGAAATCACAGAGGTGTTTTATAATATAGATAAAGCGTTAAATCTTTTAGCAGAAAATCAATTATATCAAGGTGTGTCTAATCAGCAATTTGTTATTACTGCTGCTAATAATTTAGCAGATTTTTTAAGTGATGTTCAAGACAATATGCAAGAAAGTATGAGTATGTCTCCAGGTAAAGGTGGTGACGGCGATATGCAACTTCCAGATATAATTATGAGTCAAGAACAGCTTAATGAAATGATGAAAGAGGGCATGAAAAAAGGCGAGGAAGGCAAGCCTAAAGATGGTAAAGGAGATAAAGAAGGAAAAAAGGCTGGAGATAAAGGTAATGATGGTAAAGAAGGAAAGAAAAGAGGTGATGGTAAAGGTGAAGAAGTGGAAGATGGTAAAAGTACTGGTGGAGAAGGCGAAGGATCTAATGAGGGTATGAGTGGTGAATTATATAAAATTTATCAGCAACAACAAGAATTAAGAAATGCATTAGCAAAGAGATTAGCAAAAGAAGGTAAAGAAGGCAAAGATGGAATAGGTAAATCCGGAAATGGTAAAGATTTATTGCAAAAAATGGAAGAGGTAGAGCTTGATTTGTTAAATAAAGGTTTCACTAATGAAACACTTCAAAAAATGATGGAGTTAAAGCATCAATTATTAAAAATGGAGAATGCTGCTTTTGAGCAAGGTGAAGATGATAAAAGGGAATCTGAAACTAATATAAATGAGTTTAATAACAATTCTAATAATCAAATTCCAACAGCTAAACAATATTTCCAAACTACTGAAATATTGAATAGACAAGCATTACCTTTGCAGCAAGTTTATAAAAAGAAAGTGCAAGAATATTTTATGCAAGCAAATGATTAGTTTTAATTACGAAACAGATTTTATATTAGAAGATGAGTCTGTTATTTCTTCATGGATTTCAAATACTATTTCATCAGAATCACACAAACTTGAAGAAATCAATTATGTGTTCTGTGATGATGATTATCTGCATAAATTAAATGTAGAGTTTTTGAGTCATGATACATTAACAGATATTATTAGCTTCGATTATTCCATGGGAAAATTAATACAGGGTGATATTTTTATTTCTGTAGAAAGAGTTGCCGATAATGCTAAAGATTTTAATGTGTCTTTTACTGACGAATTGAAGCGCGTTATTATACACGGAGTGCTTCATTATTGTGGTTATAAAGATAAAACGGATGAAGAGGCTAAGGTTATGCGTGAAAAGGAAAACCACTACCTGAGTCAGTTGGTTTAGTATTCAATAAACAACGTATATTTGCAAACTAAAATTAGTAATATGTTCCACGTGGAACATGTTAAATTGAAATTTAAATGTAACGTTGAGCACAGTCGAAACGTCTTTGAAATATATAAAATAGAGTACTTATGTTTAACGAGGTTTATGATGTTATAGTTGTTGGTGCAGGTCATGCAGGAAGTGAAGCTGCTGCTGCTGCTGCCAATATGGGAAGCAAAACACTGCTTGTTACCATGAGCTTGCAAAACATTGCACAAATGTCTTGTAATCCTGCTATGGGTGGAATTGCTAAAGGACAAATTGTAAGAGAGATTGATGCACTTGGTGGATATAGTGGTATTGTTTCTGATACGTCTGCTATTCAATTTAAAATGCTTAATAAATCAAAAGGACCTGCCATGTGGAGTCCAAGGGTGCAAAGTGATAGAATGCGTTTTGCAGAAGACTGGAGATTGCTTTTAGAGGGCACGCCTAATCTTGATTTCTATCAAGAAATGGTGTCTGGTTTGTTAGTGGAAAATCATAAAGTAGTTGGTGTAAAAACATCTTTAGGTGTTGAGATAAAATCTAAATCTGTTGTGCTTACCAATGGTACTTTTTTAAATGGATTAATACATATAGGAGATAAGAATTTTGGCGGAGGTAGAGCAGGTGAAAAAGCTGCAACAGGAATTACCGAGCAGCTAGTTGATTTAGGTTTTGAATCTGGTAGAATGAAAACAGGAACACCTCCAAGAGTCGATGGACGTTCTTTAGATTATTCTAAAATGGTTGAGCAACCTGGTGATGTTAATCCTGAAAAGTTCTCTTATTTAGATATTACAAAATCTTTAGAAAATCAACGTTCTTGTCACATGACTTATACGAGTCTTGAGGTTCATGATTTACTTCGTGAAGGCTTTGATAGATCGCCAATGTTTAACGGTAGAATTAAAAGTTTAGGTCCACGTTATTGTCCGTCTATTGAAGATAAGATTAATAGATTTGCAGATAAGGATAGGCATCAATTATTTATAGAACCAGAAGGTTGGAAAACCTGTGAGGTTTATGTGAATGGGTTTTCAACATCGCTTCCAGAAGATGTTCAATTTAAGGCCTTGCGTTCTGTGGTTGGTTTTGAAAACGTTAAATTTTTTAGACCTGGTTATGCTATAGAATATGATTATTTTCCACCTACACAATTAAAGCATACGTTAGAAACTAAGTTGGTTGAAGGTTTGTATTTCGCTGGTCAAATAAATGGCACTACAGGATATGAAGAGGCAGCTTCTCAAGGTTTAATGGCGGGTATAAATGCAAGTTTAAAAACTCAAGAAAAAGAACCTTTTACTCTAAGAAGGGATGAAGCTTATATAGGTGTTTTAATAGACGATTTAATTACTAAAGGTACAGAAGAGCCTTATAGAATGTTTACCTCAAGAGCTGAATATAGAACCTTGTTGCGTCAAGATAATGCCGATTTACGATTAACTCCTAAAGGCTTTGAAATTGGTTTAGCGACCGAAAAGCGACTTAAGCGTATGGAGCAAAAACATAATGATGCTAAAAAGTTTGTTAAGTTTTTTGCTGATACAAGTGTAAAACCAGAAGAGGCTAATCCTGTTTTAGAATCTAAAGGATCTTCTCCTGTTAAACAATCAGATAAGATGTTTAAGATATTTTCTAGACCTAATATTACGATTGATGATGTTAGGAAATTTAATGCTGTAGAACAGTATATTCAAGATAATAATTTAGATAACGAAGTTATTGAGCAAGCAGAAATTCAAGTTAAATATTCTGGATATATAGCTAAAGAAAAAAACAATGCAGATAAACTAACTAGATTAGAATATGTAAAAATTCCTGAGAATTTTGATTATTCACAAATTAAATCTATGAGTTTTGAAGCACGTGAAAAACTTAAAAAAATACAACCAACAACGGTGTCTCAAGCATCAAGAATTAGTGGTGTTTCTCCTAACGATATTTCTGTATTATTAGTTTATATGGGAAGATAAATTTAAAAAAAATGGTTTTTGTTTATAAACGTTCCACGTGGAACATAAAACATTTTAGATAAAATATTGTCGTTCTTGCGTAGACAGGAATCTGTATTTAAAAGATATTTTTTATAAATAACATTCGTGAATTCGTGGCAAAACAAAACTCAAATCAAGCGTATTTAAAAGTAAAAGATTATTCTGTTTCAGGTGAAGAATTTGAATTAATTCAGAATTCAGAATATGGTTTTCTTGAAACTACTCCGCAACCATCTTTAGATAAATTACCCGAATATTACGAAAGTGAAGATTATATTTCGCATACAGATTCACAAAGAAATCTTTTTGAAAAAGTATATCATTTAGTTAGAACCATCTCTTTAAAAAAGAAATTAAAGCTAATTAATTCCTTTCCTTCAGAAACTAAAAACTTATTAGATATTGGATGTGGTACAGGCGATTTTCTGCAAACAGCGAAAGATAATAATTGGAATGTTACCGGAATTGAGCCAAACGAACAGGCAAGAAATATTGCAAATAAAAAAACAAACGACTCAGTTTTTAATACAGAGCAGCTTTCAATTTTTGAATTGGAAAGTTTTGATGTTATTACGCTTTGGCATGTGTTGGAGCATTTACCAAATTTAGAAGAACAAATAACTATTATTAAAAAATTACTAAAACCAAACGGTACTTTAATAATTGCGGTTCCTAATTATAAAAGTTACGATGCTTTATATTATAAAAATTATTGGGCCGCTTTTGATGTGCCAAGACACCTTTGGCATTTTAATAAAGAATCTATTTCTAAATTAGTCTCAAAAGCATCTATGAAAGTAGAAAAAGTAAAACCTATGTTGTTTGATGCTTTTTATGTGAGCTTGCTTTCAGAAAAATATAAGTCTGGAAAAATGAATCCTATTAAAGGGTTTTGGATTGGGTTACTTTCAAATTTAAAATCTTTTAAGACAAAAGAAGCTTCATCTTTAATTTACATCATTAAAAACAGGTAAAACACATTTCTGTAAACGATGTTAGCTTTTGTTGAATGCATCTGTCTAAACGTAAGCTGATTTTTTAAAAGTGTCTTAAAACGCTTTATTTAAGCTTGTTTTTAATAAGATTTGCCTATTTGTTTGTGTTGAAGGTATAAGAAATCATTATAAAGCCGTTTTTGAAGTGTATTTTCCTTTTCGGTTAAATTGTAAGCTTAGAGGCTTCAAGTTAAAAATTGTCTAAAATGTTTTTTAAGTAGAACTTAACATTAATTTATTTTAAGAATTATATATTTCAAAATAATTCCGTTTCACATTATAGTTTACTTTATTACATTTGTTCGGAATTAAAAAAAAATCAACCAAATAGAAACGAATAAAATAAAACAGATGAAAAAAATTATTTATGTTGCCTTAGCTATGTTAGTTTTAGCTTCTTGTGAAAAGCCAAATAAAATTGGTTTTGTAGATAATGGAACCGTTATTAATGATTACCAAGAAAAGATAGACTTAGAAGCTAGATTTAAAGAAAAGGAAGAAGCTTTTAGAAAAAGAGCAGATAGTATTGGTAGAGCATTTCAAGTAGAAGCTCAAAATACTCAAGCAAAAGCTCAAAAATCATCTCAGAAAAAATATCAAGAATTAATGGGGGGTTTACAACAAAAGCAACAACAGTTACAACAGCAAATGCAGTTTGAGCAACAACAATTACAACAATCTTTTCAAGCAGAAATAGATTCAGTAATAGTTAAGGTAAAAGATTTTGTTAAAGACTACGGTAAAACAAATGGCTATACTTACATTTTAGGAACTAGTGATGCTGCTGCAACGGTTATGTATGGTGCCGATGAAAATGATTTAACAAAGACAATTTTAGAAGCATTAAATGCAGAGGCTAAAAAAGAAGAATAGATTGTATTGAATTGATTATCAAATAATTAAAAACTTGTTAAAAGAGATTTTAGCAAGTTTTTTTATTTTGTTTACTCCGCTTTTTTATGAAGTAATCGAGTCAGTTTTATACTCAAATCAGTTAAAATAATTTTAGAATTTCCATTACGCTCAATATGGTATATAGCGTCTTGTAATTCGTTAGAAATATCCATGATGTTATTACCATGAATAAAAGGAGCGAAGTTTTCTAGTTTAAACTTTTCTGTTTTAGGTTCTAAATACACTAAATCTGTTGCATTGTAATTTAGTAATAAGGCTTGACGGAAAAAATCTAAACAGAAATTAAGAAATTGCTTTTGAGTTTCACGCCCTGTTTTAGCAATGTCTTCACTCCAAGATATTAAATCGTGTATTGCAGCTTTATTTCCTTTGGCTTTAAAAGCACTTCGAATCCAGAAAATAAACCAAGTTTCAAACTGAATATCTTCAGAATCTTGATATACCAAATCGCAAGCTTTATTATAATTTCCGTTAGATTGATGTGCTATTTTAGTAGCAACATTCATATATAAATTATACTGTTTTACTAAAGCGTCTTTAATAACGTCTTCTGCTAAAGGAGGAAAATGTAATATTTGACAACGCGACCGTATGGTATTAATTATTTGCTCTTCGTCTTCAGCAATAAGAATAAAAATGGTTTTGTTTGGTGGCTCTTCAATAAGTTTTAAAAGCTTGTTGGCACAGGCAATATTCATTTTTTCTGCCATCCAAATTACCATCACTTTATAACCGCCTTCATAAGACTTTAAAACAAGTGATTTTACAATATCATGAGCTTCATCAACACCAATCTGCCCTTGTTTATTGTCAACACCTAAAAGTTTGTACCAATCAAATAAATTACCGTAAGGTTGTTCTTTTAAAAGTTGGCGCCATTCTTCTAAATAATGACTAGAAACAGGGTGGCTCTTCGCTTTATCGGTAGTTGTTACCGGAAAAGCAAAGTGTAAATCGGGATGCGAAACATTATTAAACTTTAGGTTACAGGCTTCATTTCCTGTGTTATTTTCGCCATTGGTGTTACTACATAAAATATATTGCGCATAAGCAATAGCCATTGGCAAAGTACCTGTACCTTCGTTACCAACAAATAATTGGGCATGAGGAATTCTACCATTATCAACACTTGTTGTTAAATGGTTTTTAATGTGATCTTGTCCTAAAACATCTTGAAAAAGCATAAAAACAAAAGTAAATGAATTTTTTCATTTTGAAATTTAAAAACGAAACGAAATAATTTTTTTGGTTTTGCTTAAAATTTAGATCATTCGAAAAAAATTGTGGATAAGCTATTTCATCGTCATTAAAATGAAAAATATGAAAAGAAATAAAGTTTTTTTATAATTCTTAATAGGTTCAATCGTTTTCGTAAAAAAACACATTTGAAAGGGGCGTTTAATTAGTTACATTTGTGAAATAATTACTTATAAAACAAAACAATATCCAGATGAGAACTCTTAATGATTTTAATTTTGAAAATAAAAAAGCATTAATTCGTGTAGATTTTAATGTGCCACTAAATGACAAGTTTGAAGTAACAGACGCAACAAGAATAGTATCTGCAAAACCAACAATTATTAAGGTTTTAGAAGATGGTGGAAGCTGTATTTTAATGTCTCACTTAGGGCGACCAAAAGGATTTCAAGAGGAGTTTTCTTTAAAGCATATTGCAGCTAAAGTTGAAGATATTTTAGGTGTAGAAGTAAAATTTGTAGCAGATTGTATTGGAGCAGATGTTGAAGCTGCAGCTGCTAGTTTAGAACCAGGACAAGTTTTATTATTAGAAAACTTACGTTACTATAAAGAAGAAACTGCTGGCGATAAAGCATTTGCTGAAAAACTTTCTAAATTAGGAGACGTTTATGTAAATGATGCTTTTGGTACTGCGCATAGAGCACACGCTTCAACTACTATTGTTGCTCAATTTTTTGAAGGTAAAAAATGCTTTGGAAATTTATTAGCACAAGAAATAGAAAGTATAAATAAAGTAATGGAAACGGGTGAAAAGCCAGTTTTAGCTGTACTTGGCGGCGCTAAGGTGTCTTCAAAAATTACAATTATAGAAAACATACTAGATAAAGTAGATCACTTAATTATTGGTGGTGGTATGTCGTTTACTTTTATTAAAGCTCAAGGCGGAAAAATAGGAAATTCTATTTGTGAAGACGATAAAATGGAATTGGCTTTAGATATTTTAAAGCAAGCAAAAGAGAAAAACGTACAAATTCATATACCTGTTGATGTTGTTGCTGCCGATGATTTTAGTAACGATGCAAATACACAAGTAGTAGATATTACTGCAATTCCTGATGGTTGGGAAGGTGTTGATGCGGGGCCAAAATCTATTAAATTATTTCATGATGTTGTTATGGAATCTAAAACTATACTTTGGAACGGACCTCTTGGTGTTTTCGAAATGGAAAGTTTTGCAAACGGAACAATCGAGTTAGGTAATTCAATTGCCGAATCTACTAAAAATGGAGCCTTTTCACTTGTTGGTGGAGGCGATTCTGTAGCTGCTGTAAAACAGTTTGGTTTTGAAGATAAAGTAAGTTATGTAAGTACTGGTGGAGGCGCTATGTTAGAAAGTTTAGAAGGTAAAACACTTCCTGGAATTGCTGCTATTTTAGAATAAACGCTATTTAGTTTTCAAATTCCCTTAAAAAATACGATTTTAGCCATAATATCGTTCAATAACAAACTGAACTTGATTTTATGGCTTTTCGTTTTTTTATACTATTATTTCTTCTCAATATTGGAACTTGTTTTTCTCAAAATCAAGATTCTATTTCTTCACAAGCAATTAGCATTAAGGATTCCGTAATAGATGGAAAGGTTAATCTTATTAAGGTTCTTGAAGTTGAAACGGATAGTTTTTCAATTAAAAATTTAAAAGATAATAAATTAGCCGCTCAGTTTGATGAAAAATGGTATGAAGAATTATACAGTACAGCGTTGTATGATACTATTTATAAATCGGTTACAGAACTTACCTTTGAAGATATTGATTATCCAGAATTACCAACTGATACACTTAAAGTAAGATTAAAAGAATTAGATGCCAGAACACCCTTTAATGTGGAATATAATCCAGCATTAGAAAGTGTTATAAAATCGTATTTAAAGCATAGAAGGAAGCATTTACAAAAGCTAATAACTTTAAGTGCGTTTTATTTCCCACTATTTGAAAAGGAATTAGATAATTATAATATTCCTTTAGAAATAAAATATTTAGCAATTGTAGAATCTGCTTTAAAGCCCAGAGCAAAATCTAGGGTGGGAGCTACAGGTTTATGGCAATTTATGTTTGCTACAGGCAAAATGTATGGTTTGGATGTTAGTAGTTATGTAGATGAACGAAGCGACCCAATAAAATCTACTGAAGCCGCTTCAAAATATTTGTCTAAACTATATGAAATTTTTGGCGATTGGGATTTGGCTTTAGCTGCGTATAATTCTGGACCAGGAAATGTTTCAAAAGCTATCAGGCGTTCTGGAGGCTATCAAAATTACTGGAATATTCGTCATAATTTACCAAGGGAAACGGCAGGGTATTTACCCGCGTTTCTAGCAAATATGTATATTTTTGAATATGCTGAAGAGCATGGATTTAAGAAAATGAAACCTGAGGTAGCATATTTTGAAACCGACACCGTAAGAGTCAAAGAAATGATTACGCTCGATCAAGTTTCAGAAGTTACAGGAACTCCAGTTGAACAACTTCAATTTTTGAATCCATCGTATAAATTAGATATCATTCCATTTATTAAAGGAGAAAATTATGCGTTGCGATTGCCTAATGAAGTTGTTGGTAAATTTGTAAATAATGAAGATAGTATTTATGCTTTTGCAAAAGCAGAATTTGCTAAGCGAGAAAAGCCATTACCGAAGTTTTTTAATGCTAATGATAGAATTAGGTATAGAGTAAAATCTGGCGATTATTTAGGGAGAATTTCTAGAATTTACGGAGTAAGAGTTAGTGATATAAAAAGATGGAATGGACTACGTAGCAATAATTTAAAAATTGGTCAACGATTAACTATTTACCCTCGAAAACCTTATGTAGCTCCATCTACTTCAACAGTTAAAACGACAACAAAAAAAACAACATCAAAACCACTTTCAGGAAACATAACAACCTATACCGTACAAAGCGGAGATTCGCTTTGGAGTATTTCTCAAAAATTTTCTGGAGTTTCTGTTCAAAATATTAAAGATTGGAACGATATTAGTGGTAATAAATTAAAACCAGGAATGAAACTTAAAATTTCAAAAGTATAATTCTTTAAAACCTAACTTTATTATGCGTCATTTATTTATAGCTGCATTATCATTATTATTAGTAATGTCTTGTGGCGACAAAAAACCAAATAAAAGAATTCTTTTAGACTCAAGTGGGAAAATAAACGATGTTTCGGTTGTAGTAAGCAACGACATGTGGGAAGGAAGCGTTGGAGAAGCTATTAGGAATGTATTAGCATCTCCTATTTATGGGTTGCCACAAGAAGAGCCTGTTTTTAATATCAATCAAATACCTACACATGTATTTTCTGGTTTTATTACACAAAACAGAACCATTTTAAAAATAGAAATGGGTAAAAAACCAGGCATAACATTTAATAATAATGTGTATGCACAACCACAAAAAGTAATTACAGTTTCTGGTAAAACAAAGCAAGAGGTTATTAAACTACTTAATGATAACGCGTCTAAAATAATAGAATCGTTTAAGAATACTGAAATACTTGCAAAGCAAAAGCAAACAAGAATAGCGTTATATGATGCGAAAGAAATAAAAGAAAACTTAGGTTTAAATATTGAATTTCCAACTGCTTACAGAATAGGAAAAACAATAGCCACTAAAGACGATAAGTTTTATTGGTTAAAAAGAGATATTAGAACAGGGTATGTTAATATTTTACTTTATGAATTACCTTTAAATGCTATTAAAAAAGATTCAAGCATTATTGAGCAGGTTGTAAGAGTTAGAGATTCTATTGGAAAGAAATACATTCCAGGTCCTGTAGAAGGCTCGTATATGATTACTGAAAATGCATATACGCCTTTCAATACAGAAATTATTTTAGACAATAAGCCTACATTAGAAACAAAAGGGATGTGGGAAGTTAAAAATGCAGTTATGGCAGGGCCTTATATTAACTATGCTATTGAAGATAAAATAAACAATAGATGGGTAGTAGCCGAAGGTTTTGTTTATGCACCGTCTGTAGAAAAACGTAAATATATATTCGAATTAGAAGCTATTATAAAATCTATTAAGATTGAAAAATAATGGTTTTATATAAAGAACATGTTTAAAATTAAGCATAAAAAAAACCAACACATTGTGTTGGTTTTTTTTATTTGATAAATATCTTTAACTCTTATTCTTTAGAATTGCCTTTTTTACTTTCTTCTTCTTTGCTAGCATCTTTAAATTCTTTAATACCGCTTCCTAAACCTTTCATTAGTTCAGGTATTTTTTTTCCTCCAAAAAGAAGTAAAATCGCTAATCCTATTATAACCCATTGCCAAGGGCCAACCATTCCTAAAAATATACTTAATGAGATCATAATTTTTAATTTTGTAGTGCAAAGTTAATAATTAAAGTTCAATAATGCCGTTTTAAGTATAACTTTAGCATAAAGAGAGTTTCAAGATTGTTATACTTTGTTTAAAGGGAGGTGTCTTTCATAAATTCTATTTATTTTTGTTTTTAAGATGGAAGAGAAAAAGAAGCCAAAAAGAATAAAACATAAACTACTTGATAAGTATAAGCTTGTTATACTTAACGAAAACACTTTTGAAGAGCGGTTGTCTCTTAAATTAACGCGCTTAAATGTGTTTGTATTAGGTTCTTTATCGGCTATATTTTTAATAGCTATTACTTATGTTATAATAGCTTTTACACCACTTAGAGAGTATATTCCTGGGTATTCTTCAACAGCATTAAAAAAGAAAGCTACAGAGTTAAATTATAAAACCGATTCTTTACAGCAAGTAATTGCTATGAATGATAGGTATTTTGCCTCCATAAAAAAAGTATTAAAAGGCGATTTAAGTGCTGCCGATTTTAATAAAGATTCCATTGTAGAAGCCGTTAAATTAGAAGCTAGTGAAGTTGATTTAAAACCTATAGCTCAAGATTCGCTTTTACGAGAAAAAGTAGATAAAGAAGATAAATATAACTTATTTGAATCGGCAACATCATCAAATTTTGTATTATTCCCACCGGTAAGTGGAACCATTAGTGAACCTTATAATTTAAAAGAAAAACACTATGCTGTTGATATTGTTGTTGCAAAAGATACGCCTATAAAAGCCACGGCAGATGGTATTGTTATTTTTGCAGAATGGACAGCTAACACAGGTAATGTTATATTAATAGAGCATAGTTACGGACTTATATCTGTATATAAACACAATGCGTCATTAACAAAATCTCAAGGCGATTTAGTAAAAGCAGGAGAAGTTATTGCTACCGCAGGAAATACAGGAGAACTTTCAACAGGACCTCATTTACATTTTGAGCTTTGGAATGATGGTTACCCTATTAACCCAACAAATTTTATCGATTTTAAATAAATGATTTCATTAAAGTCTGCTTTAGCAAAACCTTTTGCAAAACGTGTTTATAAAAAAATTCAAAAGTGGGCAAATAACCCTATTGAAATTCAGCAAAAAGTATTTGAAGATTTAATAGCCAATGCTGCTGGAACCGAATTTGGAAAAGATCATGATTTTATAAGTATAAATAATTATGAGGATTTTATTTCAAGAGTTCCCGTAAGAGATTATGAAGCTTTAAAACCGTATGTTGAAAAAGTAGTTGCAGGACAAGACAATATACTTTGGAAAGGAAAGCCTATTTACTTTGCAAAAACATCTGGAACAACATCTGGCTCAAAATATATTCCTATTACTAAAGAAAGCATGCCAACTCATGTTGAAGCGGCGAGAAATGCTATTTTAATGTATATTCATGAAACAGGTAATGCCAAATTTGTTGATGGAAAAATGATTTTTCTTCAAGGAAGCCCCATTCTTAATGAGCAAAATGGAGTTCAATTAGGTAGACTTTCTGGTATTGTAGCGCATTATGTACCTAAATATCTTCAAAAAAACAGATTACCATCTTGGGAAACCAATTGTATTGAAGATTGGGAAACTAAAGTAGATGCTATAGTTGAAGAAACGCTTCCTGAAAATATGACCATTATTTCTGGTATTCCTTCGTGGGTGCAAATGTATTTTGAAAAACTTCAGCAAAAAACAGGAAAAAAAGTAGGTGATATTTTTAAGAATTTTAATTTGTTTATTTTCGGAGGTGTTAATTATGAGCCTTACAGAGCCAAGTTTGAAAATTTAATTGGTAGAAAAGTTGATAGTATCGAATTGTATCCTGCAAGTGAAGGCTTTTTTGCTTTTCAAGATAAGCAGCGTGATAAAGGGATGCTATTACAATTAAATTCAGGCATTTTTTATGAGTTTATTAAAGCCGATGCATTTTTTAATAAAAACCCAAAACGAATTACAATTAAAGATGTTGAAATTGGCGTAAATTATGTGATGATAATTTCAACCAATGCTGGATTATGGGCTTATAATATTGGTGATACGGTTGAGTTTACTTCTATTAAACCATACCGTGTTATTGTTTCAGGCAGAATTAAACATTTCATTTCTGCTTTTGGCGAACATGTAATTGGAAAAGAAGTAGAGCAAGCGATGCAAGAAGCGACTTTAAATACAAAGATACGAGTTTCAGAGTTTACTGTAGCGCCTCAAATAGACCCAAAGGAAGGTCTACCTTATCATGAATGGTTTGTAGAATTTGAAAATGAACCAGAAAATCTTTCCGCTTTAGCGAAAAAAATAGACGAATCACTACAAAAACAAAATTCTTATTATTTCGATTTAATAGAGGGTAAGGTATTACAACCTCTTAAAATTACTAAGGTGAAAAAAGGCGGATTTCAAAATTATATGAAATCTGTTGGTAAATTAGGTGGGCAAAATAAAATTCCAAGATTATCAAACGACAGAAAAATTGTTGAGGATTTTCCGCACGATAATTAAGCCAAATAATAGTATCTTTGACCAGTTATAAAAGGTATGAGTAATAAAAAACATCAAGCAAGAACACGAGCTCAAGAAAGCTCCAATGCCATTGAAAGGATGTATATTACTATGCGCCATTTGTTTAACCGTGGGTTTTATAAGCCTATGGGGGTCTCTGGTGAAACGCTTAGAGAAGCATTATTGCTTTTGCGTCCAGAAATATATGGCTCTATAGGTGAAGAAAAAGCAGAATTAGAAGGTTTGCTTTATGTGATTGATAGACTTCCTGTAGGTATTGAGGAATGTACTTTTATTAATTTAACAAGTGATGAAGGGTATTCGAATTCTCATTTTAAACCTATTATTCCAGAAAAAAGACGTCGTAATTGCTATAGAATTGATGACGAACAAATGAATATTGAGATTACCCGAGGGCGATCTGAGATTTATGATATTTTAACGCATCTAACATTCCTTTTTGTAGAGTCTCATAAAATTAGCTCGCGTGTCTTAATTAATGAAGATGGAGCAACTACAAGAGATTGGATAAAATTAGAAAAAGCAGTTTTATCAAAAAAGAAGCTTACAAACGAAGAACGCGAAGTAGCACTTACGCATACAGCTAATATTTTAGGGCGAACCTTTGAAGAGTTAAAAACTGTTTATAATGAGTTTGCTACAACAAAGCAACCAGAAAGGTTACTTCATATTGTTTATTGGTTGGGTAAATTAGCTATAGAAGAGTTGGTAAACGATAATAAGCGAACCATTACATTTAGCCCCGTATTAAGAGAGCGTATTGGGCATCATATTCATGGTGAAATTTGGGCAGATGGTATAAAAGAAGTGCTTTTTAAACACGATTTACTAGAAAGGCCAATTCATATTATTAGTGCCAATATGCATAGTGTTATGAATACCCTTTTTGCTCCAAGTGCTTTAAAATCTTTGGTGTCAAAAAAAGATATTTTTGAGGTTTATGAATCTATAAGCAAAAAAGAAAATGTAGATCTTCGCAATAAAGTTAGCAAAGAAGCGTTGGTAAACGGAATGATTTATATCAAAGACTCATCTGGAGCAAATATAGATGTTCAAATTTTTGACACAAGTAAATTAGACCTTTCTAAAATAGATATAAAAGCAACAGAGTCGGTTTTAAATCAAACCAAACCTGTTATATTAGTCATGGATTATGCGTTTGGAGAACAGGCTTATGAAACGATTGATGAGTTGTTGAAGCCATACAAATCCAAAGGAAATAAAATTCATTTAAATGTAGAGTCTTTATCTATTATGGGTAAAGCGGGCATTTTAGAAGGAGGTAAAGGCGATATCATGATACCATCAGCCCATATTTTTGAGGGTACTGCAGATAATTATCCTTTTGAGAACGAATTAAAAAGAGAACATTTAGAAAACCAAGGTGTTGGTATTTATGAAGGTGCTATGATAACTGTTTTGGGTACGTCTTTACAAAATAAGGATATTTTGAAATTCTTTTATAATTCCACATGGAATGTAATTGGCTTAGAAATGGAAGGGGCTCACTACCAAAAAGCCATTCAAGCAGCCTCTAAAGTACGAGGAAGTATCAGTGAAAATGTAAAAGTAAGATATGCGTATTATGCCAGTGATAACCCATTAGAAACAGGAGCAACATTAGCCTCTGGAGGCTTAGGAACATCTGGTGTTAGACCAACATATTTAATAACAAGAACCATACTAGAACAAATATTTAATTAAATAAAATTATGAGTAAAGAATCTCCACAACCGAAACAATCTGAAGAAGTAGATTTAGGACAGTTGTTTAAACTTATTGGTAATGCTTTTGATAGGCTTTTTAAGTTTATTGGTAGTATTTTTAGTGGCATATATAAAGTTTTTTTATTACTATTAGTACATATATATAAACGTTTGGTTTGGTATGCAGGTGCTGTTATTATAGGTGTTGTTGTTGGGTTTTTTATTGATAAAAACTCTAACAAATCATATGGAGCAAATATGTATATTCAAACTAATTTTAAATCTGCTAGACAGGTTTATGAAAATGTAAAACAATTTCATCAATTAGCTAATATAGATAAAGACACTATGGAGTTAGCTAGAAGGTTAAATATTAATTCAAAAGAAGCTTCTCATTTAAAAGGGTTTTATATTGAAGCTGATTTAGATGAAAATAATATAGCTTCGATGTATTCTGAGTTTTATCTGAAATTAGATTCGATTTCTCGATTAGAAATGAATTACAAGAGGTATAAAGAATCGTTAACACCATATAATTATTCTATACATCGAATAGGAGTGATGTCTACTGATAGAAATATCTATAAAAAAATTGAAGAATCTTTTGTTAAGGGACTTTCAAATAATGATTATTTAGATAATATGCTTAAATCTAATCTAGAAATATTAGACAAGAAAGAGAATTCACTCCGTATACAAGTAGAAAAAACAGATTCTTTAGCTACTGAATACTTGAAAATTAGGATAAATGAATCCCAAAAAGAACAATCACCTGGATCTGGAACTAATCTTTATTTAGGAGATGCAGAATCAACAGGAGGAAGTTTAATTGTTGATGAGTCTAAAGTATTAAAACAAAGATTAACGTATGAAAACCTTAGGAGAGAAATAGATAGCACTAGAGCCATCCAGAAAAACATCATTAATGTTTTAGCTAATTTTCCTGAATCAGGTTATGATATTAGTGAATGGACTGATAAAAAGAAGTTTGTTTTGCCAATAGTTTTGTCCGTAATAACTTTGTTAGTTTTTTCTGTTGTAGGCTTAGGGGATTTCTTAAAAAATCAATCAAAACTTTAAATAGAAGTTATAAATTTTTTTATAATTGGATGAATTGGATTTATTGAGCCTGATTTTATCTAAGATTTTAATACATGTCAGAAATATTATATGTTTTACGAGCAACCAAAAGGTAGTGTTTTATCTAAATTTGAGTAAATGAAAAAGAGAAACTTGATTGTTTTTGGGACTAGGCCAGAAGCTATAAAAATGGCTCCTTTGGTCAAAGAATTCTTGAAGTATTCTAATCAGTTTAGCACAAAAGTTTGTATAACTGCTCAGCACAGAGAAATGCTAGATCAGGTGCTTTCTTTTTTTGAAATTACGCCAGATTTCGATTTAGATTTAATGAAGCCAAACCAAAATTTGTATACATTAACAGCGGATATAATTACGAATATTAAACCTGTTTTAGAAGAATTTAAACCAGATTTTGTTTATGTTCATGGAGATACAACAACAACAATGGCGACTAGTATTGCTGCGTTTTATTCTGGAGCCAAAGTATGTCATATTGAAGCAGGGTTAAGAACATTTAATAAGCTATCTCCCTTTCCTGAAGAAATAAATAGAAGTATTGCTGGGCGTATTTCTGATTATCATTTTGCTCCGACTATAACATCAAAAGATAATTTATTAAATGAAAATGTCCCTAATGAGTCAATTTTAGTAACTGGTAATACCGTTATAGATGCGCTTCAATTTAGTAATAAAAAGGTTAATTCTCCTAAATACTCAGACTTAGAGATAGAAAGACTTAAAGCGATAATTAAAGATTCTAAACGATTAATTTTAGTTACAGGGCATAGAAGAGAAAATCACGGACAAGGGTTTATTAATATTTGTAAAGCTTTAAAACAAATAGCAGAAGAGCATGAAGATATCCAAATTATCTACCCTGTTCACCTAAATCCGAATGTACAAAAACCCGTTTATGAATTATTAAACGAAATTAATAACATTAAATTAATAAGCCCATTATCATACCCCGCATTTGTTTGGTTATTGGATAAATCATACCTAATTATTACAGATAGTGGAGGGGTGCAAGAAGAGGCTCCAAGTTTAGGGAAACCAGTTTTAGTTATGAGAGATACAACAGAGAGACCAGAAGCAGTAGAGGTAGGAACAGTGCTCCTAGTAGGAACAAATACAACTAAAATAGTAAACGAAACAAATAAGTTGTTAAAAAGTAATACATTTTATAATTCTATGTCTAAGTTGCACAACCCCTATGGAGACGGTAAAGCTTGTGAAAAAATAGTTAACTTTATATTGAAATTATAGTATATGAATAATAACCCAAAAGTTGTTATGGTTGGATTAGGTTATATTGGCCTACCTACTGCAGCATTAATTGCACAAAATAAAATATTTGTCCATGGAGTTGATGTCAATCCGAAAGTGGTTAATATTATTAATGCAGGAGAAATACATATTGTAGAACCAGAATTAGATTTAGCTGTTGCCAACGCGGTAAAAAAAGGTTATCTAAAAGCTTCAACCACTCCTGTTGAAGCTAACGTATATCTTATTGTCGTACCTACACCTTTTAAGGCTAAAAACGAACCTGATATTTCATTTGTTGAGTCAGCTACAAAAGCTATAATTCCATTATTAAAAGAAGATGATTTATATATAATTGAATCAACATCTCCTATTGGAACCACAGAGAAGATGATGAATTTAATTTATTTAGAACGACCAGAATTAAAGAATAAAATTTATATTTCATATTGTCCTGAACGTGTTTTACCTGGGAATGTAATGTATGAACTTGTTCATAACGATCGTGTTATTGGTGGTGTTGATGAGGTGTCAACTGAAAAAGCTGTTGTTTTTTATAGCCAATTTATTAAAGGTGATTTACACAAAACTAATGCTAGAACAGCAGAGATGTGTAAACTAGTAGAAAACTCTTCTAGAGACGTTCAAATTGCCTTTGCTAATGAGTTATCTCTTATTTGTGATAAAGCTGGTATTAATGTTTGGGAATTAATTGCTTTAGCAAATAAACACCCTAGAGTTAATATCCTACAACCGGGGTGTGGTGTAGGTGGTCATTGTATAGCTGTTGACCCTTATTTTATTGTAGCTGATTATCCAATGGAATCTAAAATAATTGGAAAAGCTAGAGAGATTAATAATTATAAGTCATTTTGGTGCGCAGAAAAAGTTCAAACTACAAGGTTAGAATTTGAGTTAAAAAAAGGTAGAAAACCAAGTGTTGCTATCATGGGGTTAGCTTTTAAGCCAGATATTGATGATTTAAGAGAATCCCCAGCTAAATATATTGCTCAAAGAGTGCTTCAAAATGCGAATAATGAAGAGTATTATATTGTTGAGCCAAATATAGAAACACATACTGTTTTTAAACTTACTCATTACCAAAAAGCTGTAGAAGTAGCAGATATTATTGTGTTTTTAGTTGCACATAAAGAGTTTAAAACTATACAAATTGATGATAGTAAAGTTATTTTGGATTTTTGTGGAGTTAGAAAGTAACTTAGTTTTATATAAAAAAGACATTAGTTTAAAAGAATTGCAGATATCATAAAATTATGAATAAATATAATATTTTAATTACAGGTGGCGCAGGGTTTATTGGGTCTCATGTTGTGAAATTATTTGTCGATAAGTATCCTCAATATAATGTCATTAATCTAGACGCTCTAACTTATGCAGGAAATCTAGAAAACCTAAAAAGCGTTGAACAAAAATCAAATTATAAATTTATAAAAGGAGATATTAGAAATAAAAGTTTTGTTAATGAGCTTTTTCAAAAATATAAATTTGATAATGTAATACATCTTGCGGCAGAATCTCATGTAGATAGATCTATTAAAGACCCTTTAGCTTTTGTCGAAACAAATGTAATTGGAACAATAAATTTATTAAATTCTTGTAACAAGTATTGGAAAGACGATTTTTCAAACAAACTTTTTTACCATATTAGTACTGATGAAGTATATGGAACTTTAGGAGACACAGGGTTATTTACTGAGACAACTTCATACGATCCGAATTCTCCTTATTCTGCATCAAAGGCTAGTTCAGATCATTTTGTAAGAGCTTATGGTGAAACATATGGATTACCTTATGTGATAACAAATTGTTCTAATAATTATGGACAAAATCAATTTCCAGAAAAGTTGATTCCTCTTTTTATAAATAATATAATTAATAATAAATCATTACCTGTTTATGGAGATGGTAATTATACAAGAGATTGGTTATATGTAATTGATCATGCTAGAGCTATTGACTTGGTTTTGCATCAAGGAATTGTAGGAGAAACGTATAATATTGGTGGGTTTAATGAATGGAAAAATATTGATTTAGTTAAGTTATTATGCACTCAAATGGATATTAAACTAAATAAATCTCAAGGATCATCAGAAAAACTAATAACTTATGTTAAAGACCGACCAGGACACGATTTAAGATATGCTATAGATGCATCTAAGATAAATAAAGAATTAGGATGGAAACCTTCAGTAACTTTTGAGGAAGGCCTTTCTATTACAATAGATTGGTATTTGAATAATGAAGATTGGCTTAATAATGTAACTAGCGGAGAATACCAATCATATTATAAAAAACAATATAATTAATATGAAAGGAATTATTTTAGCAGGAGGTTCTGGGACACGATTACATCCTTTAACGTTGTCAGTAAGTAAGCAATTAATGCCTATTTATGATAAACCAATGATTTATTACCCGCTTTCTACATTAATGTATTCAGGTATAAACGAAGTATTAATTATATCAACGCCTAAAGACTTAGATCTCTTTAAGGATTTATTGGGAGATGGTAAAAAGTATGGATGTAAATTTGACTACGCTGTACAAGAAGCTCCAAATGGTTTAGCTGAAGCGTTTATTATTGGAGAATCTTTCATTGGAGATAGTAAAGTTGCTCTTATATTAGGAGATAATATTTTTTATGGAACAGGTTTATCGAAACTTTTGCAGAATAATAATGACCCAAACGGGGGAGTTATTTATGCATATAGGGTTAATGACCCAGAACGATATGGTGTTGTTGAGTTTGATGAAAATAATATAGCCATTTCTATTGAAGAAAAACCTGAAAATCCTAAATCTAATTACGCTGTTCCAGGTATCTATTTTTATGATAATTCTGTAGTAAAAGTTGCAAAAAATATTAAGCCTAGTAAAAGAGGAGAACTTGAAATAACAGATGTTAATAAAGAATTTCTAATTCAAGAAAAGTTAAAAGTAAGTATTTTAGATAAAGGAACAGCTTGGTTAGATACTGGGACATTTCAATCTCTTATGCAAGCTTCTCAGTTTGTTGAAGTCATAGAGGAAAGACAGGGCTTAAAAATAGGCTCAATTGAAGTTGCTGCATTTGAAATGGGCTATATTACAAAATCAGAATTTAAATCACTTGCCAAACCATTGTTAAAAAGCGGATATGGTAAGAGCTTATTAGGACTATTAAATGATAATTAAAGAAACTAAATTAAAAGACTGTTTTATTATAGAACCAACTATCTTCAAAGATGATAGAGGCTATTTTTTTGAAAGTTTTAATCAAAAAAAATTTAATGCATTAATAAAAAAGGAGGTGTCTTTTATTCAAGATAACGAATCTTTTTCTTCCAAAGGGGTTTTAAGAGGGCTTCATTATCAAGTAGGTGAATATGCACAAGCTAAGTTAGTTAGGGTGATTAAAGGAGAGGTTTTGGATGTTGCTGTTGATGTTAGGAAAAAATCATCTACATATGGTCAGTATATTGCAATAAAATTATCAGGAAGTAATAAAAAACAACTTTTTGTTCCTCGTGGATTTGCTCATGGATTTTTAGTATTAAGTGATACTGTTACTTTCTCATATAAATGTGATAATTTTTATAATAAAAAAGCAGAGGGAGGAATTATTTATAATGATGCCGAACTAAATATTGATTGGGGAATGAATGAAAATCAATTAATAGTTTCTGATAAGGATCTTGTTTTACCAATTCTAAAAAATGCTATATTTTGAAAAATATATTAGTAACTGGAGGTAAAGGGCAATTAGCTTCATGTATAAAGTATTTAGCTAAAAAAATAGATGGCTTTTCTTTTATTTTCGTTGATTCTGATGAACTTGATATTACAAATAATGGAGAAGTAATTAATTTTTTCGAAAGCAAACAAATAGATTATTGTATTAATTGCGCTGCATATACGAATGTAGACAAAGCTGAATCTAATAAAGAATTGGCGGTAAGTGTAAATGAGGAAGGAGTTAGGTATTTGGCAGAATCATGTAAAAAGTATAATGCAATTTTTATCCAAATATCTACAGATTTTGTTTTTGATGGAAATAAATCAACATCCTATAAAGAAACTGATATAACAAATCCTTTAAGTATTTACGGACTTACGAAGTTAAATGGGGAAATTGCAGCTATTTCAACTTTAGAGAAACATGTTATATATAGAACATCATGGTTATATTCTGAATACGGAAATAACTTTATGAAAACTATGCTTACATTAGGGCAAGAAAGAGATTTTCTTAATATTGTCTCTGACCAAATAGGAACACCAACGTATGCAAAGGATTTAGCTAAAATTATTTTACAGTTTATATTAGGGAATAATGATAAGTTTGGAACATATCATTATAGTAATGAAGGAGTAGCTAGTTGGTATGATTTTGCAAAAGCAATTTTTGATGAGACAAGTACAAAAATAAAGATAACTCCAATAAAATCAGAAGACTATTTAACTCCAGCTAAACGCCCAAAATTTAGTGTTCTAGATAAAACAAAAATTAAAAACACTTTTGAATTAGAGATTCCTCATTGGAGAGATAGTTTAAAAGAAGCAATTTGCAACCTAGAATAAATAATGAATCTTAAAAGTAAAAGTGTTTCTGGTGTAAAATGGATGTCCGTTTCAACTATTTTTGTTGCAGTTTCTGCAGTGTTAAAGGCTTCTATTTTAACGAGGTTACTTAATGTTGCTGATTTTGGATTAATGGCAATTGTTACATTTATTTTAGGCTTTATAACTCTTTTTATAGATTTAGGTCTTACCACTGCAATACTTCATGTAGATAAAATTTCAAAATCAGAATATGCAAGTTTATTTTGGTTAAATATCGGTTTTAGCATACTTCTATTTCTTATTTTACTTTTAATTTCACCATTTGTATCGTTAGCCTACAATGAAACAGAATTGGAACTTCTTATACCCTTGATGGCCTCTGGCCTTGTTTTTAATGCACTTGGTTCTCAGTTTAGAACAATAGAGCAGAAAAAATTAAACTTTAAATTATTAGCGATAGTTGATATTGTCTCTTCAGCATTTTCATTAATTTTGGCAATATTACTTGCTCTTTTAGAATTTGGGGTATATGCTTTAGTGTATTCAAGCCTTTTTTACACTATATCTGGAGGATTATTTTACTTCATAAAAGGCATAAAAAATAATGTTTTTAAATTTTATTTTAACTTACCAGATACTAGACCTTTTTTAAAAATAGGTATCTTTAATATTGGTGGTCAAATAATAAATTATTTTAATAAAGAAATTGACATTCTTATTGTCGGAAATATCTTTGGAACGGAGATTCTAGGGGGCTATAGTTTAGCAAAGCAATTAGTTGATAGGCCTCTTAGGGTTATTCGGCCTATCGTAATGAAGGTAATGGCTCCAGTTTTATCATTAGTTAAAAATGATAAAGTAGCTTTAAGAGATAATTATTTAAAAACCGTAAAACTTGTTTCATCACTAAGCTTTCCTATATACTTTGTTTTTATAGTTTTTGCAGCCCCAATTGTAAATTTATTTTATGGTATAGGTTATGAAAATATTATAATATTAGTTAGAATCTTAGCTGTTTACATGTTTTTTGTTTCAATAAGAATTCCTTTAGGTAGTTTAATAATTGCTACTGGAAAGACTAATATGGAATTTTATTGGTTTTTAATTACTTTTATAATTATGCCTATTACAATTTTAATAGGGTCAAGATACAATATTGAAGGAGTAGCAATAGCTATGAGTACTACAATGATTATTTACTTTATACCTATGTGGAAATTTTTAATTTTCCCGTTAATACACGTTGAATTAAAGGAGTTTATTAAAGCTCATGTAATGAGTCTTAAAGTGTTAAAAGGGTTGATGCTAAATATATTAAAAAGGTAGTAAATGAGAGTTTTGAAAGAAGATGAAAAAATAAAGAAATTAAATAGTGAAATTACTATTATTAATAGTGAAATATTGAGATTTACTAATAAACAAATAATTTCAGTTGTTTTATACGGTAGTTATGGTAGAGGAGAAGGAGCTTTTTTTCTTGATGCTGAAAATAACATTAGAACTTACAATGATTTTGATTTAGTTTTAGTTGTTAATGAATTACTGGATCAATCAATTATTAATAAAATAACCATTGAGTTAAATAAAAAGCTGGATGTAAAATGGATTGATATTTCACAAAAAACAAAGAAAAAGCTTCGGGAGTTAAAACTAACAATTTTTAATTTTGATTTAAAAAATGGAAGTCGTGTTATTTATGGCGATAAAAATATTTTAGATAATATTCCAGATTATAATAGTGCTAACTTATCTTTAAAAGAAGCCGAAACATTATACTTTACTAGAATATGGGCTTTTTTAGGGTCTCTTCCTGTTGATGGTTTTGAAAGAGAATTGAAAGGAGAAGAGGTAAGGTTTTTTAGAAATCAAATGGCAAAAGCAATACTAGCAGTTGTAGATGTTTTATTATTACAAAAAAAATATTATAATTCTAGTTATAAAAAAAGGTGTAAAAAAGTAATTGAAATATTTAATGATAAAACGAATTTTATTAAATGGACCAAATGGGCTATTGAAGAAAAATGTAACCCTAAAGATAAAATAATATCTGTTAGTGAACTAAAAGAAATGTATCTAGAAATAACAAATCTTTTTTTAAAAGAGATGTATAATGTTTTAAGTATTTATTATAATAAAAAAATTACAGGGCCTTATACCGTTAAAAAATCAGTATTATTTTCAACTTCAGAATGGTTAATTTTATTAAAATCGGTAGTTAAAACTAGAAGTTTTAAGTATATTCAACAAACAAAAGTAAAGATTGCACAATCTTATTTAGTCGATGCATTTTTAAGAGAAGGTAAAGAAAAAGAAAATCTAATTAAAAAATCAAGAGAATTGATCAAGAAGTTAAACAATTCAGAAGATATTGATAATTTAAATTGGAATGAATTAAGGTTGTTAATAGCTAAATTACGAATGGATATATGAGAGTAGTTTTTTTTTTATTAGATGCTTTTAAAGAAGAGTATGTTTCAAAAGAACAAACACCTTTTCTTTATAAAAAATCTAAAGAAGGTGTGTATATAAAAAAACTTATACCAAGTGCTGGGTTTTGCGAAAGAACTGAGATTTTTTTTGGACTAAAGCCTAATGAATCCGGTTTTTTTACTGCTATTGGGTTTGATCAAGAAAACGGAGCGTATAACAATAGGTTTTTTTTAAGTTTATTGGGGTGGATTGAGCAAAAATTATCGCTTCTTGTATATGTAATTAATAAGAAAAATAAAAATAGTTTTGATTCGTTACTTCAAAAAGTATTAAATAAAATTTATTTTAAGTTTATTGGATCCTCAGAGAAGTTAAAACCATATAAAATTCCATTATCTTTTTTGAAATATTTTAATTTAACGGAAGACGCCATTGAATTGCACAAACAAGGTGTTATTAAGGGAAAGGAATCTCTTTTTAAAATAGTTAAAGATATGGGGTTTGACACTTTTATGGAGGCTTTTACTTCTTTAGGTGCTGTTTCTACTAAGAATGATTTTGAAAGAATAAAGATTGCATTAGAAGCTAGTAAATCAAAAAACAATCTATTTATTCCAATTTATATTAATACAGCAGATTCAATTGGGCATTCTCACGGTCCAAGCTCAAAAAAGATAAAGGGAGAAATAAAAGAATTGGATAATTTAATTGAAAATAGTGTTGGTGAATTCTTAAAGAATGATCCAGAAACATCTTTTGTCTTTTTAGGTGACCATGGAATGTCTGAAGTAAAAAAGAGTATTGATGTAAAAATGCATGTTTTAGATATTTCTAAAAAATTTAATTTAAAAATTGGAAAAGATTTTATATTTTTTTTAGATTCAACTTTAATGAGAATGTGGTTTTTTACTAGTAACTCAAGAGAAATATTTGAGAGAGAATTGAAAACGAACGATTTTTTTACTCAAAACGGAGATGTTTTAGATGAAAAAATTGCATCTAAATATGATATTCCTATTAATGATATTAGATATGGTGATATTTGTTGGTGGGTAAATGAAGGCGTTTTGATTTTTCCTGATTTTTTTCATAGTGATAAACCTTTCAAAGGTATGCATGGTTACAAACCAAACACTCAGTCTACTTATGGCACATGTGTTCTATGGAGTAAAGAAAGTAAGAAACAAAAAATTGATAAATTAGAGTTAAGTCAAATATATTTATTACTAAAAAAAATGTTATTAGTTTCATAGAACATCTTATTTTTGAAGCTTATATTGAAAATATTAATTTAAATTAAATATTATGAAGAAAATTTACATTGCTGGTTCTGGCGGAATGCTAGGAGAAGGATTTTATAACATTTTTAAAGACGAATATTTTATAAAATGTACAGATAAGGATGTAAATGAAGACTGGTTATCTTTTTTAGATTTTAGAGATTTTGAAGCTTATAGAAATGATGTATTAGATTTTAAACCAGATTATTTATTCCATTTAGGGGCATATACTGATTTGGAATATTGTGAGGAAAATTCAGATGATACATATGTAACAAACACCTTATCTGTTGAGAATGCAGTAAGAATAGCTAATGAATTAGATATTCCATTACTGTATATAAGTACAGCTGGTATTTTTGATGGGAAGCAAGATTTGTATGATGATTGGGATATACCAAATCCATTAGGAGTTTATGCTAGGTCAAAATATATGGGAGAAAGGTTTGTTTGTGAAAATGCAAATAGATTTTTGGTTTGTAGAGCAGGCTGGATGATGGGGTCAGGTCCCAAAAAAGACAAAAAATTTATTCAGAAACTAATGAAACAGATAAAAAATGGTTCAAAAGAACTATTCATTGTTAATGATAAAGACGGTACTCCAACTTATACACATGATTTTGCAAATACTGTTAAAGAATTATTGAAGCATGAGTATTGGGGGCTATATAATATGGTTTGTGGTGGTCAAACAAGTAGATTTGATGTGGCAAAGAGTTTGGTAGATATGCTTGACTTGCCTTATGAAATTAAGATTACTCCGGTTACTTCCGATTATTTTAAGCAAGAATATTTTGCTGAAAGACCAGCTTCAGAACGCTTGGTTACTAAAAAATTAGATCTTAGAAATGTTAATAAAATGAGAGATTGGAAAGTTTCGCTAAAAGAATATCTAGAAAATTATTATACAGGTTATTTAGATAATTAATTTTTTATGAAATCAACTACTTATAGTAAACCTAAAATTTCTGTAATAATTTGTTGTTATGGAGGAGAAGAAACGATTACAGCGGCATTAGAAAGTTTATTAAATCAAGATATAGAAAGGCATTTTTTTGAAGTTCTTATAGTTGATGATGGTTCGAAAGATAAATCATCACAAATTATTAATAATTTCATAAAAACCAAAGTAACATCAGAGACTTCAATTTTTAAATATTTTAGAAAAAAAAATGAAGGATTAAGTATAGCTAGAAATTTTGGAATAGAAAAAAGTACTGCTGATTTAATTGTTTATATAGATGAAGATGCAACTGCTAATAGAGATTATCTGAGTACTATAGTTCATTATTTTGAAAATAACCCTAAAGTTAATTGTTTAGGAGGAGAGGTTGAGTTGTATAATAAAAACGTGATATTTGCGAAACTAATTCAGGATAGTATTTTTTCTCTATATATGAAGGATGAAGGTTCCGTTATAGGGACTAATATGGCATTCAGAAAATCATTTTTAAATGATATAGGAAGATTTCAACCAGAGTTTACATATAGAGGGGATGAAACAGCCTTGTTTGCAAAGGCCAAAGAAAAATTGGTTAAAGGTAGATCTAAACAAATGATAGTAAAACATTTTCAACCTCCAAATAGAAAAGCATGGTTAAATACAAGATTTGAAAATGGTTATTTTACTATAGCAATAGATTTTTTTATTGAAAGGCCTATGTCAAGTATCTATATGAAAATGTTTAAAAGTATATTATTTATACTTTCTCCATTCTTATTTTTAATTTCTATTCCTCTTATAGTTGTTTTTTTTAAAACCGCTCTAATTTTGTTAGTGATTAGTTTGGGTTTATTTTTTCGGAAGTTTTTATTGAATAACCTTATTCAAGACACATTAAAAGAATTTAGAAAAAATAGAAATAACAAAACTAACCTAAATGATATAATTGAGATAATATGTTTAGTTATTATTGGAACCTATAAATCTGATTATGGTTATATAAAAGGATATGCTAAATTTAAAGATGTGATTTGGCAAAAAAAACCTATTACTTGATGAAAAAAAAGATTTGTATTCTACGAGCTGGCGATGTTACATATATATCAAGAATTCACAGAACAGCATTAGCTCTTCAGGAAACAGGAAATTATTACGTTACAGTTTTAAGTATAGCTCCAAGAGATAAAACAAAAAGAGAGAACTATACTTATAAAATGATTTATATTGATATTAAATCAAGGGTCTTAAAAAGTTCCGTTTTTTCAATTTTAAGAATCATTGAAGGTTTAACAAGGTTGTTTTTTAAAACTCTAAAACAAAAGGCAGACATATACATTGCAATTGGTGTTGAGGATTTAATTATTGCTTATATTATTTCAAAACTCACCGGAGCAAAATTAGTTTATTCTGCAAATGAATTAGAAGGAGATAGAAAACGAGTAGGTAATGAAAAATTAAACAGAAAGTTAAACAATGTTGTAATAAGAATTGAGAGAGGGATACTTAAAAGCGCAAAAAGTGTTATTGCTGCCGATGTTGAAAGGGCAAAGTTAATGGAAAAGTGGTATAAGCTTAGCAAAGTAGAAGTAATACGAAATGTGCCTTTACTTGAAGAAATCCCTAGAAGTAATCTAATTAGAGAAAAATTTCAAATACCAAAACAACAAAAAATCCTTTTATATCAAGGGTTAATAAATTATGGACGGGGAATAGAGGTAGCAATAGAGGCCTGCTCTAAAGCAAAATCAAAAAATTTTTGTTTAGTGCTTTTAGGTTTTATTACTCCTGCCTACAAAAAAGAGCTAATTGATTTAGCAAAAAAAATCAATTTTAAAAGGCTATATATTATTCCAGCTGTCCCTTGGAGAGAGTTGCTTTTTTGGACTAAAAGTGCAGATGTAAGTATTGTACTTATAGAAAACGTTTCCATAAGCTTCTATTTAGCAGCTCCAAATAAAATTTATGAAAGTATTATGGTCGGAGTGCCTTATATAGCAAGTGATTTTCCTGAAATAAATCACGTTCATGATATATCAAAATCTGGAATTTTGGTCAACCCAGAAAATATTGTTGAAATATCAAAGGCTATTGATAGATTAATTGAAGACCTCCCCTTTTATAATGAATGTATAGAAAATGCTTTACAAGCCCGAAATGTTTTTAATTGGGGAAAAGAAAAGAAAAAATTGTTAGATATTATGGAGGAATTAAATCTTGCTTAAAATTAAACAATATATTAAGGCAAAATAGTAAATTTTTATGTTATTAGCATATAGTGTATATATTTTCTTATTGGTGTTATTATTTACAGCTGCAGCCCATAATAATAAATTACTCTTGCGCTCAAATGATAACTTAGAGACTAATGAAAAGTCATTTGTTTTTTGGCGTTGGCCTATAATAGTTGGCTTTTTATTATTAGTTTTAATAGTTGGTTTGAGGTATGATGTGGGAGTAGATTATATGGGCTATCGTAATGATTACCTTGGGGATATTGAATATGCAGCAAAGCTTCGTTGGATTAAAATTGAAAGATACGAATTTGGGTATAGAACCCTTATGAGAACTCTGATTCATTATAATATTAGCGCTTGGGTGCTTTTCACAATTATTGCAATATTTATTTGGTATTTTTTCATTCAAAGCTTTAAAGTTTTTCCTTTACTTTTAAAATGGGGTTTATTTTTTGCCTTTACTACAGGTTTTTTCTTTGCTTCTATGAATGGTATGCGTCAAACAATAGCTTTGGTAATATTTATGTATGCTATAAAGTTCATTGAAGAAAAATCACTTATTAAATTTACTGTTTACATCCTTTTTGCTTCATCTTTTCATACGAGCATATTACTGATATACCCATTTTATTTTTTTGTTAACAAAATTTCTTTTACTAATCCAAGATGGTTAATTGTATACACTTTGTCATATATTTTAGGTAATAAAATTGACATAAGAGATTTAATTGTTTTTGGGCTTGAATTATTCCCTAAATACCAGCATTATACGGAATGGTTTCTAGATGATTTCAGTAATCCCACATCAGGAGGGTTAGGTAATTTTTACACTTTTACCGTAGGCTTTCTTATTATCTTATTTTCTAATGATATTATTAAGAAAATACCAAGGATGAAAATTTATTATAATTTGTTTTTTATTGGAGCTTTCGTGTTTAATTTCTTTTGGAAATATAGTATATTAGGGAGAGTTACATATTTGTTTTTTTGGTTTGAAATTTTTTGTTTAGCAGCTTTAGCATACTATTTTGGTAAATCAAAAAATTTTTGGATAATATATGTCATAATTATTACGCAAATTATCATGTTTTTGTATAAAATTTTTAAAGGAGAAAACCAATGTTCACCATTTCAGTTTATCTTTTAACATTTATAAAGTAGATTATTTAGTTTCATAAAAAATATGGAAAAACAAAAAATCAATATTTTGTGCGTATTGCCTGTTTTAGGTCAACCCAGAAATTCAAAAAGAATTTTGATGCTAAAAAAAGGGGGATTTAATGTTAGAGTTGCTGCCTTTCAAAGAGATTACCATCAGGGTCGAATGCCAGATTGTGAAGTTAAAATTCTTGGAAAAATATCTCATGGCAAATTTCTTTTAAGAATTTTCAAAATAATCTATGCTTTACCAATTTTAAGAGCCGAAATAAAAGATTGCAAAATCATTTATGCTTCAGGTTCAGATATGGCTTATATGGCAGTAATTGCATCTTTTGGGTTGAGAAAAAAGATAGTTCTCGAAACAGGAGATATAAGAAAAATTCAAGTAAAGAGTGGAATTAAAGGCTTTTTTATTAGAAAGATTGATGCGTTTTTTTTAAGTAGATGCTCTTTATTGATAGCAACAGCAAAAGGGTTTGTAGATGAGTATTATAGGAAATGGTTGAAAACCAATGTTCCTTCTTTAATTTTAGAAAACAAATTAGAGCATAATTATTTTGCCAATACTATTAAACCAAATAATAACAAAATTACAATAGGTTATTTTGGTTTATTAAGATGTCATTGGTCATGGCAAGTTCTTAAAAAATTGGCTCAAGAAAACTCAGATAAAATAGAAATTATTGTTGCTGGTTATCCAATTAATTCAATAGATTTATTTACTGAATCTAAAGAAATAAACAGCATTAATTATTTAGGTGAATATAAATCTCCCGAAGACCTTCCTTCGTTATACGGAAAAGTAGATATTGTTTGGGCATGTTATCCATTTCCAAAAAAAACAGAATGGAATTGGAAATGGGCTAGAACAAATAGGTATTACGAAAGCTTATGTTATAAAAAACCTATGATTAGTCTAGAAAATAGTGGAGATTCAGCTTCTGTAATGAAATATAATTTGGGAAAAATAATTCCTTTAGAGAAGAATATAGAAAAAGTTGCAGATATTTTGAGCAACTTAAACCAAGAAGAAATTAGGACTTGGACTGAGAATGTATTTAAACTTCCTGAAAATATTTATGTTTATTCAAAAGAGCATATAGAACTTAAAAACACATTATTAGAAGTATTAGATAATAAATGAAAAGGTGATATAATCAATACAAAATTTAATTTGTTCTTATAAATTAGGTTTGCTTTAGATAGATATAAAAGAAATCTCGTAAGATTAGAATACAATTTTTAGCAAAAAGGAAAGAACAAGAAACAGTAATAAAAATTAGAAAATCAATAAATGAAACAAATCATACAAGACCTTAAAAACGGAGAAACCATTTTGGAAGAAGTACCAGTGCCTATGGTAAAATCGGGTCATGTGCTTATTAAAACTACAAAATCTTTAGTGTCATTAGGGACTGAAAGAATGCTGGTTGAATTTGGTAAAGCAAATTTCATTCAGAAAGCTCGTCAGCAACCAGATAAAGTAAAAATGGTTCTTGATAAGGTGAAAACAGATGGTTTAAAACCAACTATAGATGCTGTTTTTAACAAACTAAATCAACCATTACCATTAGGTTATTGTAATGTAGGAGAGGTTGTCGCTGTTGGTAAAGGTGTTTTAGAGTTTAAAGTGGGCGACCGTGTAGCATCTAATGGAAATCATGTAGAATATGTTAATGTTCCGAAAAATTTAGCAGCAAAAATTCCAGATAATGTAACAAATGAAGAGGCTTGTTTTACAGTAATAGGATCCATAGGTTTACAAGGTATAAGGTTGATAAATCCAACTTTTGGAGAAACCATTGTGGTTGTTGGTTTGGGACTTATAGGTTTAGTAACTGCTGAGTTATTATTAGCAAATGGCTGTAATGTAATAGGGTTTGATTTTGATAAAGAAAAAATAAAAATTGCTAAAGCTAAAGGAATAATAGCTGTAAACCCTGGAGAAGGAACTGATCAAGTTAAATTTGTAGAATCTTATACTAACGGTATTGGTGCCGATGGTGTTATTATTACGGCTTCTAATAAAAGTAATGAAATTATTTCTCAATCTGCTAATATGTGTAGGCAAAGAGGTAGAATTGTTCTTGTTGGTGTTATTGGGCTCGATATAAGTAGGGCTGATTTTTTTAAAAAGGAAATTTCTTTTCAAGTATCTTGTTCTTATGGTCCAGGACGATATGATGAAGAGTATGAGCAAAAAGGACATGATTATCCAGTAGGGCATGTTAGGTGGACAGAGAAAAGAAATTTTGAAGCTGTACTTTCAGCTATTTCAAAAGGGACTTTAGATGTTGAACCTTTAATTACTGAGCGTATTTCGTTGCTGGATTATAAGAAGATTTATGGAGACATGAAAAACTCTAAATCTATAGCTTCTATTATAGAGTATAATATAACCGAAGAGCCAAAATCTACAGTTGAAATTTTAGAAAAATCCTTTGAAGGGAAACAAGGTGTTATTGGTATTGTAGGATCAGGAAACTTCACGAGTTCTACTATCCTTCCTAGTCTAAAAAAGATTAATGCAGATGTAAAATATATTGCTAGTTCTGGGGGGCTATCATCTACTATTATGGCAAAGCAGCATAATATTGCTAAGTCTACTTCAAATTATCAGGAGATTTTAAAAGATGAAGATGTTGATTTAGTTTTAATTACAACACAGCATAATATGCATGCTACTATGGTTTTAGAAACTATAAAAGCAAATAAAAGTGTATTTGTTGAAAAACCATTGGCACTCACCAATGTTGAATTAGAAGAAATTATTGAGGCATATAATAAACAAAATGTAAATGTCTCGGTAGGCTTTAATAGGCGTTTTGCCCCCATTGCAAAGAAAATGAAAAAACTTTTGGGAAGTGATAATACACCTATTAACATTGTAGCAACCATGAATGCTGGTTTTATACCAGCTGAGGTTTGGGTTCATGATATGGAAGTTGGTGGGGGAAGAATTATAGGTGAAGCTTGCCATTATATAGACTTATGTTCTTATTTTACTGGTAGTAAAGTAAAAGCCGTTTGTATGAATGCTATGGGGACTAGCCCTGAAGAAAATACAGATAATGCTAGTATCCTTTTAAAGTATGAAAATGGATCTAATGCTGTAATAAATTATTTTTCAAATGGTAGTAAGTCTTATTCTAAGGAACGTGTTGAAGTTTATTCTCAAGAACGTACACTTGTTATGGACAATTGGAGAAAATTAAAGTCATTTGGTTTTAAAACCAAGAATAATATATCAAGCAAACAAGATAAAGGGCATTATAATCAGTTTGCTGAGCTTATTAAGCACCAAAAAATAGGAGGAACTCCTATAATCTCTTTTGATGAAATAATAAATACAACAAGAGCCTCTTTCGCAGCTATAGAGTCTTTAAAAAGGCAAGAATGGATTACATTAAAATAATTAATGGATCAAAAACATATATTGATCATGTAGTTTTACTAGTAAGCGGTATTTTTACCTTTTTTTTACCATTAGATTTTTATGTCTTATCGTATTTTATTGGCCTAATGGTCTTAGTTGGATTATTTCAATTTAATAAATTAAACATTCAAGAGAATATTTATAAATATAAATACTCTTTTATGTTTTTTGTTTTTCTATTTATATGGCAATCGTTATCATTAATTTGGTCAAGTGATTTTTCAAATGGTATTAAAAGTATAGGACACAGAGCCTTTTTTATTGTAGCTCCTTTATTATTTCTTTTATTTAAAAAATGGCCTTCTGATAAAATAATTAAAATTTTTATTATTAGTAATTTTTTAGTGTGTCTGATATGTTTTGGAAATTTAATATCATTTTTTGTAAATGAAAAAATGTACTTTATTGAAAAGACAATAAATAAAGGAATAAGCTTAGAAACTTTTAGTTATATTTCTTATCATAGTAGTGTTAATTTTTTTCCTTTTGATGCTCATAGATTGTATTTTTCTTTTTCTCTTTTATCTTGTCTTCTCTTCATTTTTTTTTATAATAACATTATTAAATATCAATACTTACTATCATTTATATTTGTTTTTGTGATTTTTTTGCTACAGTCTAAAATATCCGTTATTCTTTTAATAATTCTATTATTTTATAAATTCTATAAAAAATTTAGACAAAGCTCTATAAAGATGAGAGTTTCAATTTTGTTTATTTCAGTTGTAATAATTTGTATAGGGTTTTATCTTTCTAAAATTAGATTTAATCATTTTATTAATGAGATAAGTGTTGTGTCAGAAAATAGAGAAGGAAGTTTAATTGAACGTTATCAATACTCTAAATGTTCAATAGAACTAATTAGAGAGTCACCCTTTTTTGGTTATGGAGTTGGTGATATTGATAATGTAATAAAGGAAAAATTAATTAAATATAACTACTCATATCTAATAGAAAAAGGAGTGTATGATCCACATAATGAATTTTTAAAGTCATATATAGGTATGGGGGTAATAGGTTTTGTGCTTTTTGTAAGTATATTTATTTGCCTTTTTTATAAGAGTTATCGAGAAAAAAATATTGTTCTTTTTTTTTATACTGGATTTGTTTTTATTATCTGTTTAATTGAACCATTTTTAAGTAGACAGGCAGGAATATTGCCTGTACTTTTTTTTGTAGGAATTATTTCAAATAAAGAAAGAAGCATAATTAAATAGGATTTTATGGATATTAAAAAGATTTTAAATACTCTTAAATATGTTAAATTTAAACAAATTTATTATCGCCTATATTATTTTATAAGAAATAAGTTTTTCAAATGGGATTATAATAAGAAATTAGAAAATAGTATTGAGCCTTTAGTATGGACAGATTTTATTTTATATTCAAATAGTTTTATAGGATCTAATGGATTCACTTTTCTTAATATTATTAAAGAGTTTAGTGATAAAATTGATTGGAATTATCCTAAATATGGTAAGCTATGGACTTATAACTTAAATTATTTTGATTTTTTAAATCAAAAAGATATAGCTGTTGAACAAGGAGTTCTTTTAATTAAAAATTTTATTGAAAATGATCATCTTCTTAAAGATGGAAAAGAACCTTACCCAATTTCATTAAGAGGTATTAATTGGATAAAGTTTATATCAAGAAATAAAATTTTAAATGAATCAATTAATCAGACTCTATATAATCATTATCAAATATTAATACATAATTTAGAATATCATCTACTCGGTAATCACTTGTTAGAAAATAGTTATTCTTTGTTTTTTGGAGCTTATTATTTTAAAGATGAAATCTTTTATAAAAAAGCAAAAAACATATTAATAGGTGAGCTTAACGAGCAGGTATTAGATGATGGAGCACATTTTGAGTTATCACCAATGTATCATCAAATTTTATTATATCGTTTATTAGATTGTATCAATCTAATTCAATTAAATAATTGGAAGCAAGATGAATTATTTTCCTTTTTAAAGGAAAAAGCTATTAAAATGCTTTCTTGGTTACAAACTATAACTTATAAAAATGGAAATATCCCAATGGTAAATGATTCTGCTTATGGGATAGCTCCAAGCTCTAAAGAGATATTTAATTATGCGAAAAGTATTGACTTAAAATGGCAATTAATCAAGCTTTCAGATTCTGGGTATAGAACCTTTAAAGAAAAGAACTATGAACTTTTTGTAGATGTTGGGAATATTGGTCCAACATATCAACCAGGACATGCACATTCAGATACTTTCAGTTTTGAATTATATGTAAAGAATAAACCTATAATTGTTGATTTGGGTACTTCGACGTATGAAAAAAATAAACTTCGTCAATTAGAAAGAGAAACGGCATCGCATAATACAGTTAAAATTGGAAAAAAGGAACAGTCTCAGGTTTGGGGAGGATTTAGAGTAGCAAATCGAGCAATAATTAGCAATTTTAATGAAAGAAAAAAAGAAGTACAAGCAACACATAATGGGTATAGGTCTTTAAATATTTTTCATACAAGAAAATTTAAGGTAGAAAATACAAGTATCATTATAAATGATTCCTTTTCAAGAAAAATTAATGAAGTACAAATTGCTTTTTTTCATTTTCATCCAGATATAAAAAACATAAAAATTTTTGAAAATAAAGTACGGCTTTTAGATGAAAAAATAAGTATGTTTTTTTGTGAAAACATTAAAAAAATTGAAATTGAATATTATAACTATGCTATTGGATTTAATAAAACAAGTCAGGCAAAAAAAATTATGGTATATTTTAATTCTTCATTAACAACACAAATAGATTTATGAAATTATTATTTTTAACAGATAACTTTCCTCCAGAAGTAAATGCTCCAGCAACACGGACTTATGAGCATTGTATAGAGTGGGTAAAAAAAGGAGTGGAAGTTACAGTAATTACATGTGCTCCAAACTTTCCTAAAGGGAAAGTGTTTAAAGGGTATAAAAATAAATTATTTCAAACAGAAGAGATTGATGGTATTAAAGTAATTAGAGTATGGACGTATATTTCAGAAAATAAAGGTTTTGTAAAAAGAATTTTAGATTATTTAAGTTTTATGGTATCTTCTTTTATTATTGGACTTTTTGTTAAAACTGATATAATAATTGCAACATCACCACAATTTTTTACAGCATTATCAGGTAGGTGGCTGTCTTTTTGGAAGCATAAGAAGTGGATAATGGAAGTTCGTGATCTATGGCCTGAATCAATTAAAGCGGTTGGAGCAATGAATAAAGGTATTATAATTCAATTTTTCGAGCACTTAGAAAAAAGGATGTATAAAAGTGCTCATAAGATAGTCGTGGTTACAGATTCGTTTAAAGAGATACTAATAGCTAAGCACAGGGTAGCTGAGACAAAAATCAAAGTTATTAAAAATGGTGTTAATAGTGATTTATTTTCCCCTACTATTAAAGATATTGTGTTATTAAAGAAAATGGATCTTGAAGATAAATTCATCGTTGGGTATATTGGGACACATGGTATGGCTCATGGATTAGATTTTATTTTTAAATGCGCTAAGAAAATTACAGATGATAGAATTCATTTTTTGTTTTTAGGAGATGGTGCCAAAAAAGAAGAATTATTGCAATTAAAAGAAGTACTAAAATTACATAATGTTACAATGTTACCATCTGTTAAAAAATCAGAGGTTGCAAGTTATATATCAATTTTAGATATAGCCTTAGTGAATTTAAAAAACACAAACACGTTTAAACACGTTTTACCATCTAAAATTTTTGAATTAGGTGCTATGGAAAAACCAATTTTATTGGGAGTTGAAGGAGAGGCAAAAAAATTGATTGAAAGCTATAATGTTGGAGTCTCTTTTATTCCAGAAAACGAAGTAGATTTTATAAAAAAACTTAAAGAGATACAAGTGAAATCCTTTGATAAGGAGAACTTTAAATGTTTGAAAAAAGATTTTAACAGAAAAAATCTAGCAAAAAAAATGTTAGATTTTATTAGCAAATAATGATTTGTCTCTAGTTTATTGGTAATAAACTAGAACAATCTTTGTATTTTTGTTATAAATAATAATATAATGCCATTTTATTATCCCATTTTTTTTTTTGTAGGAGCATATGTTATCACATATTTAACAATTCCTAAAATTATACGTCTGGTTGAGTACAAAAAGCTCATGGATGAGCCTAATAAAAGGAGTTCACATATTAAGAGAACTCCAACCTTGGGAGGTGTGTCTTTTTTTTATACTTTAATTTTTGTTCTTTTTTTTCTTAGAAATTGGTGTGAATATGATGAATCTATATTTATAATACCTGGCTTAACAATTCTTTTTATTATAGGATTAAAAGATGATTTGGTGGTACTTTCTCCTTATGCAAAATTAATTGCACAAATAATAGCTTTAACATTTATTATAAGTAATGAAAGTTTTACTATCCATTCATTAAATGGCTTTTTAGGAATTAATGAAATACCCATTTATATATACTATTTAATGGCTGGTTTTATAATGCTTACAATTATTAATGCCTACAATTTAATAGATGGAATAGATGGTTTAGCAGCTATTGTTGGTGTTATTATACTAATAATCTATACAACTATATTTTACATGACAAAAGAATATTTTTTTCTTTTACTTAGTTTATCATTAAACGGATGTTTAATTGCTTTTTTAAAGTATAATTTATCTCTAAATAATGACAAGATTTTTATGGGAGATACAGGATCGCTTATAGTTGGTTTTATTATTAGCATATTAACATTGAAATTTTTGTCTTTAACTCCAGAAAAATATGATAGTTTACCTTTTTTAATAGAAAATATACCTTTAATTGCAATTAGTATTTTAATTGTTCCTTTGTTTGATACAGCAAGGGTGTTTACTATAAGAATAGCAAATAAGAAAAGTCCTTTTTCTGCGGATCGAAACCATACACATCATATTTTGATTGATTATTTTAAAATATCTCATAGAAAAGCAAGTTTAATAATAGGAGGTTTTAATCTAATTTTTGTTTATCTCTTTATTATATTGGGAAGCGCGTCTTATAATTTTTGGTTAGTAACAATTTTAGGTGTTACAGTGATTATATTAGGTTATTTTTTTTATCGTTTTGATTATAGTTTTACTAATATTAGAAGGAAAATTCGGTTTAGAAAAAAAGTTGATAATGTTAAAGAAAAAGGAAAAAACATAATAAATAAGAATAAGTAATATATGTTTATTATTAAAATATTTTTACAGAATAAAATTTTATAAAGGATTATTAAAAAGATTAATAGTTTTAGTATTTTTCTTATCACAATCAATTAACGATTAATGAAAAAAGTTTTAATAACAGGTGCAGCTGGGTTTTTAGGTTCGCATTTATGCGATCGTTTTATTAATGAAGGGTTTCATGTTACTGGAATGGATAACTTTATTACGGGAGATAAAAAAAATATAGCACATTTAAATGATCATTCTAATTTTAAATTTATAGAACATGATGTTACTGAGTATATAAATTTCGAAGGTAAATTAGATTATATTTTACATTTTGCATCACCAGCAAGTCCAATTGATTATCTTAAAATACCTATCCAAACCTTAAAAGTAGGGTCATTAGGGACTCATAATCTTTTAGGGTTAGCTTTTGCTAAAAAATCAAGAATGCTTATTGCTTCTACTTCAGAAGTCTATGGAGACCCTTTAGTACACCCACAAGCGGAAAGTTATTACGGAAACGTAAATACTATTGGTCCTAGAGGCGTTTATGATGAGGCTAAGCGTTTTCAAGAATCCATTACTATGGCATATCATAGGTTTCATGGATTAGAAACACGTATTGTTCGTATATTTAATACCTATGGACCTAGAATGCGACTGAATGATGGACGTGTTATTCCTGCTTTTATGGGGCAAGCATTGAGAGGAGAAGATTTAACAATATTTGGAGATGGTTCTCAAACTCGATCGTTTTGTTTTGTAGACGATCAAGTAGAAGGTATTTATCGTTTATTGTTAAGTAACTATGCAGAACCAGTAAACATTGGAAACCCTCATGAAATAACTATTAGCGATTTTGCTGAAGAAATAATAAAATTAACAGGAACAACTCAAAAGGTAATTTATAAAGATCTACCTGTTAATGATCCTATGCAAAGACAACCAGATATTTCTTTAGCAAAAAAACTTTTAAATTGGGAACCAAAAGTTTCTAGAGCAGAAGGAATGAAAATTACCTTTGATTATTTTAAAAGTTTAACAGAAGAAGAGTTATATAAAAGTGAGCATAAAGACTTTTCGGGCTATATAAACAAATAAATATTTATGGAATATATACGAGGAAGATATTCATGGCTTTTAAGACCGGGATTGATTCTTTGTGATATATTCATTATAAATATTGGAGCCTATTTTTTATTAAATTTTAACGATCAAGAGTTATATTTTTTTTCATCAAAAGTTTATAATAATAAGTATTTACTGTATCTTATTTATTCAGTATTATTTTGGCTATTATCAACATTTATTTTAAAATTTTATGAGGTATACAGGTATACTTCTGCTTTAAGTATAATATACCTTTTACTTAAACAGTTTTTTGTTTTTGCAATAATTGTTTATGCTTTTCAAGGAGCTTTTAGAAGTATAAATGTATCTGCATTTATAACTTTAAAATATTTAACATTTTCTTTTCTTGCTATAGGAATTATTAAGCTTATTAGTTTTTATATTCTAAAAGCATTTCGATTATTTTTTAAAGGCAATTTAAGAAATGTTGTTATCATTGGGAAAGGTGAAAATGTTAAAGACCTTCAAAGGGTTTTTAATAATAAAAAAGATCTTGGTTACAATTTATTAGCAACTTTTAGTAATTCTGAAAAAGATAATGTTACAGGAAATATAAAGGATAGCTTTCAATTTCTTAAAAGCAATTTAATAGTTGATGAAATATATTGTGCAATTGATGAATTAACTGAAAAACAGGTTAATGAGTATGTCAAATTTGCGAATATAAATCATTGTAATATAAAGTTTATTCCTAATTCAACTAAGTTATTTAATAAAAGACTCCATACAGACTATTATAATTACCTTCCTGTTTTATCGATTCGAAAAGTTTCATTAAATAACAATTTTAATAAACTAATAAAGAGAATTTTTGATATTTTATTTTCATTAATTATTATAGTATTTATACTTTCTTGGCTTTCAATAATTATATTTATTTTACTTAAAATTGAATCTAAAGGTCCATTATTTTACAGGCACAAAAGAAATGGAATAAATTATAAAGAGTTTTATTGTTTTAAATATAGGTCGTTAAATATCACTAAGGAGGTTGGAGGAACTTATGTTAAACAAAATGATGAGCGTCTAACAAAGATTGGTAAATTTTTACGCAAAACGAGCATAGATGAACTTCCACAATTTATTAATGTTTTAAAAGGGGAGATGAGCGTTGTAGGACCAAGACCTCATATGCCATCATACACTGATGCGTATTCAAAAAAAATAGATAAGTTCAATTTTATTTTTAGGCATGGTGTTAAGCCTGGAATTACTGGTTTAGCTCAAATAAAAGGTTATAGAGGAGAAGTAGCAGACGATAAAGATATTATAAACCGTGTTAAATATGATATTTTTTATATTGAAAATTGGTCTTTAATTTTAGATTTAAAAATTATTTTTTTAACGGTTATAAATATTCTTATAGGTGAAGAAAAAGCATATTAAAAGATGATGAACCCTTTGGTGTCTATCATAACGCCCATGTTTAATTCTGAAGCTTTTATTTCAGAAACAATAAATAGCGTTTTAAAGCAAACCTATAAAAATTGGGAGTTAGTATTAATCGATGATAATTCACAAGATAAAACGCTCTCAAACGTTCAAGAATATATTAAAAACTATCCTCAAATAAAGCTTCTTAAAAACGATACAAATCAAGGTGCAGCTATATCAAGAAATAAAGGAATCGATTTTGCAAAAGGCAACTATATTGCTTTTTTAGATGCAGACGATTTATGGAAACCAGAAAAGCTAGAATCCCAAATCAAATTTATGCAAACTGAAAATTGCGATGTTTGTTATTCTAGTTATGAATTAATAAAAGAAAACGGAGAATTTTTAAACAAAAAAGTAAAAGCATTACCTCATTTATCATATAACAAGCTTTTAAAAAGTAATTACATTGGTAATTTAACAGGAATATATAATGCAAAGGTATTAGGTAAAATAAAGACATCAGATTTACGGAAACGACAAGATTGGTTGTTATGGTTAGCCGCAATTAAAAAGTCTGGTAAAAAAGCTCTGAGCATTCAGGAGTCTTTGGCTTATTATCGTGTTCGAGAAAACTCAATGTCTTCTAACAAATTGAATTTAGTAAAATATAATTATTGGGTTTATAAAAAAGGCTTGGGGTTTTCTACATTAAAATCTGTCTATTGTATGTTTGTGTTTTTAATAGAGCATTTCTTTGTAAAATCGAAACAAACAATTTCTATAAATAAGATTTAAACTGTTTCAGCTTACCACTTTTTGAGCGTTCTAAAAGTTGTTTTCTTTCAAAAAGAACAATTAAGTTAGGTTCTAAATATTTAGAAACAGCACTTTTTATATTATTAAAATTTTCTTCAGAAAGATTAGTTTGGCTTGTATAGCTAATTTTAAACGTATCAAGTTTAAGTTGTTCTATAATAAACTCTTTTACATTACCATCATTTTCAATTATAGTTTTAGTGATATAATAAAAAGTTAAACCCGCAGCTTTTTTTCCACTAGGTAAAACTGCAATGTCATTGGTTCTGCCAATTAACTTTTTAAGGATAGGTTTTTCAGGAGTACTTAGCCTCGATAAGGTACCAATATCACCTAAGTCGTATCGAATAAACGGATGTGCTTTATTGTAAAGTGATGTTATAACTATACGGCCTTCTTCGCCGTAAGGCAAAGTATTGTTCTTTTCATTTAGAATTTCAATAAATAAATCTTCATTATTAATAAGCCATTCGTTTCTTTTATTCGGAAAAGCAATCAAACCCAATTCGGCTGCGCCATATTCATTAATAATAGCGACTCCTAGTTGGTTTTCTAATAGTATTTTATCTTCTTCAAAAAGCATTTCAGAAGTTACAATACAAGCTTTAAGAGACTGACAAATAGTTTTAAGAACAACATTTTTACGTTCTAAATATTTTGCAAATTGAACAATAGAATTTGTATAGCCATTAATATAATCGAAACGAGTCGATTTAAATTTTTGAAGATTTTCTTTAAGTTGTTCATCACTTAAATCAAAAACCGAAAACCTAAAACGCTTGCTTAAAACATCTTTAAATCGCTCTTTATAATAGCCTGTATTGTTTAACGGAATACCGTAAAATCGAGCTTGTTTAGAGCTGTTAAAATCTAAATTAAACCAATTATATTTATCAATAAAACCAGCCCAAGTTAAGGCGTGACAAAATTTGTCTTTAGCAAAAATAAATGGGTCTCCAGATGAACCAGATGTTTTATTTGTATAAACATTTTTTGTTGTAAAATTGTCTGAAAGTCTTTGTTGTAAAGGTTGTTGTAAATCGCGTTTGGTCATTACAGGAATACTATTCCAATCTTGTGCATTGATGTCTTTTGCAAAAGCTTTATAAAACGGATTATGTTTTAAATGATATGAAACAATCTCTAGCTTTTTGGTTTCAATATAAGCAGTATAATCTGCTTCATTTTTATTCTGAATAGTTTTCAAAAAACGTTTGGCTTCATCTATAGGGAAGCCTTTCAGTTTTAAAGAAAAATCGAACAAATTCAAAGTAAATTATAATTTTTGTAAAGTAAATAAAAAATATTCGTGAATTGGTGGCATTAATTTTATTTTTGCAATCGTATAAAACGATAATTTGTCATTCCCATGAAGATGGGAATCTAATAAAAATAATCAAAATGAATATTTTAATTCTTGGTTCTGGCGGGAGAGAACATACTTTTGCTTGGAAAATTGCTCAAAGTCCATTATCTAATCAATTATTTGTTGCACCTGGGAATTCAGGAACTGCAGAAATAGCAACCAATGTAAATATTGGTGTAACCGATTTTGATGCTATAAAAACATTAGTTTTAAAAGAAAGCATTGATATGGTTGTGGTTGGACCAGAAGATCCTTTAGTGCAAGGTGTTCACGATTATTTTTTAAATGATGATGCTATAAAGCATGTGTCTGTTATTGGTCCAGAAAAGGCCGCAGCTGAATTAGAAGGAAGTAAAGAATTTGCTAAAGAATTTTTATACCGTCATAATATTCCAACTGCAGCCTATGAGAGTTTTACGAAAGAAACTGTTGAAAAAGGATATGCTTTTTTAGAAACATTGCAAGCACCTTATGTATTGAAAGCAGATGGATTAGCAGCAGGAAAAGGTGTTGTTATTTTAAATGATTTAGAGGAAGCTAAAGCCGAATTAAAAAGCATGCTAGTTGATGCTAAGTTTGGTGCAGCAAGTACGAAAGTTGTTATTGAAGAGTTTTTAGATGGGATTGAATTAAGCTGTTTTGTATTAACTGATGGTGAAAACTATAAAATTTTACCAACGGCTAAAGATTATAAACGTATTGGTGAAGGCGATACAGGATTAAATACAGGAGGTATGGGAGCAGTTTCTCCAGTACCTTTTGCTACCGATGAATTTTTAAATAAAATAGAAGAGCGCATTGTAAAGCCAACTATTAACGGTTTTAAAAAGGATAACTTACCATATGTGGGTTTTGTGTTTATCGGACTTATAAAAGTAGGAGACGATCCTAAAGTTATTGAGTATAATGTGAGAATGGGAGACCCTGAAACCGAGGTTGTTTTACCAAGACTTAAAAACGATTTTGTTGAAATTCTGCAAGCTATGGCTAATGGAACGTTAGATAAAATTAATATTGAAATTGATGAGCGTGCCGCAACAACTATCATGTTAGTATCTGGAGGTTATCCTGAAGCTTATGAAAAAGGAAAAGAAATTACAGGTATTAATGCCATTGAAGATTCTATCCCTTTTCATGCAGGAGCGCAATTACAAGATGGTAAAGTAGTTACTTCTGGAGGGCGTGTTATGGCTATTACTTCTTACGGAGATACGTATCAAGAGGCCATAAAAAAATCTTATCAAAATATAGAAAAACTACATTTTGATAAGATGAATTATCGTAAAGATATTGGATTCGATTTATAAAAATGAATGAGAAGAAATGCTTTTATCCTCTTCGTTGTTATCACTAAATATTTTTAGTTGCTTCATCCAATAAACCATAGCAACTATGCCTATAACAATAAAAATCCAAGATAAAGTATTTGCTGCCCACCAGTTTTCTAATTCTAATGCTCTTAAAGCATCTAAAGGAGAAAAAAGTACATTAACAAATAAATCTTGTATAGCGTAAAAGAAATCTTTCATGTGTTTGATATATTATTTTCTAACTGATTAGATAGTTAGTATATTTACGAGGCAAAAATACAAAAACAGTTAATGATTACAAGTATTTTTAGTAAATCTAGACCAATAAATTTTATCATTGTATTTTTTATTGCGCTTATTGCTTTTTTAACAGCAAGAATTGGGCTAATAAATATGCCTATTACCATGTTGTTTGTATTTAAACAACTTGTCTTATTTGGTATTTGTTATATTTCTATTTTACTACTTAATTTTATTGCTAGTAAGAATAATTTAACGAATAAAAATAACTACGAAATTCTTTTGTTTAGTCTGTTTTTGTTAACTATTACTACTTCTACAAGTAATGTAAATATTATTTTGTCTAACTTTTTTATCATGTTAGGCTTGCGTAGAATAATAAGTTTACGTTCTCAAATTAATGTTAAAAAGAAGCTGTTTGACGCCGCTTTTTGGGTTGCCATTGCTGCATTATTTTATTTTTGGGCCATTCTGTTTTTTGTTTTAATTCTTATTTCATTAATATTATATTCTGAAACTAAAATAAACCATTGGTTTATTCCCTTTACAGGTATAATAACTGTTTTCTTAATAACAACAGCGACTTCTATTATTTTTAATGATAGTTTTTTCAGTCTATTTAAAAGTTTACCAGTGGTGAGTTATGATTTAAGTAGTTATAATTCAACACAATATTTAGTTGCTATCACATTGCTTTTGTCCTTCGGTATTTGGTCTTCTATATTTTATATAAAGAGCATTAAACAAAAAATGAAAGCTTTTCGAGCGTCTTTTAACACCATTCTCTTTGCTGGTTTAATTGCGTTAGTAATTATAATATTAGCACCTAAAAAAGATGGCAGCGAATTTTTATTTGCGTTTGCACCATTATCAATAATTATTACAAATTATATTGAGGTTATTGAAGAAAAATGGTTTAAAGAAGTGTTTCTTTCTGTTTTAATTTTAGTGCCTTTTGTTTTGTTATTTCTGTAGTTTTTCTCCAAAAGCTAAATCGCCTGCATCACCCAGTCCTGGTATGATATAACCTTTATCATTAAGTTTTTCGTCAATAGCAGCTATCCATAAATGTGTATTTATATTAAAATGTGTTTCAATAAAATCAATACCTTTTTGCGCGCCAATAACACTAACGAGGTGAATCTCTTTTGGTGTTCCAAAAGGCTTTAAAGCTTCAAACGTGGCAACCATAGATTGTCCGGTAGCCAACATGGGGTCTGCTAGAATAAGTGTTTTGTTTTCTAAATTGGGGCAAGCTAAATATTCTACAATAATTTCAAAATTTTCTGGGTTCTGTTTATGGTGTCTGTAGGCAGAAATAAAAGCATTTTCGGCAGTATCAAAATAGTTGAGCAAACCGTTATGAAGCGGAACGCCTGCTCTTAAAATAGAACATAAAACAATCTCATCATCTATTAAATTAATGTCGGAATGACCTAAAGGTGTTTCAACAGTGTTGATTTTGTAATTTAATGTTTTGCTCATTTCATAACCTAAAACTTCACCTATACGCTCAATATTTCTTCTGAATCGCATACTGTCTTTTTGGATTGTTACGTTTCTAATTTCAGAAATAAAAGTATTTAAAACGGAGTTTTTTTCAGAAATATTATGAATATTCATAGTGTCTATATTGAGTTTTTACAGTAGTAAAGTTAATTAAATAGACTTATATTTACACTTTAAAATAATACATTATGTTTACAAGTAAAGCCAACAAAATATTTCAAGACGTTATTGAAAAATACCATATTATTAATACGGTTGATCAGCCTTTTGAAAATCCATATTCTAAAACCGATTTATTAGAACATTTATTATATAGAAAATGTTGGATAGATACAGTGCAATGGCATTATGAAGATATTATTCGCGATCCACAAATAGATCCTGTTGCCGCTTTAACATTAAAGCGCCAAATAGATGCTTCTAATCAAGATAGAACAGATATGGTAGAATATATTGATAGTTATTTTCTTGAGCAATATAAAAATGTAACAGCTAAAGAAGGAGCTACAATTAATACAGAAAGTCCTGCTTGGGGTGTTGATAGATTATCAATTTTAGCATTAAAAGTATATCATATGAATGAAGAAGCAACTCGTGAAGATGCATCTGAATCTCATAAAGCTGCTTGCCAAAATAAATTAGATATTTTATTAGAACAACGTGTTGATTTGTCTACTGCAATTGATACACTTTTAAGTGATATTGAAAATGGTGATAAATACATGAAAGTGTATAAGCAAATGAAAATGTATAATGACGATGAGCTCAATCCTGTTCTACGAGAGCATAAATAATTACTCAGTTAAAAACTGAATTTTATTTTGGATAGAACTATGATATTTATAGTTAAAAATTGATGTCAAAACCAAAAAAACACATTCTAGTTATTCGTCTTTCAGCAATGGGAGACGTGGCTATGATGGCGCCTGTTTTAAGCGCGTTAAATCAAAAATATCCAGATTTAAAAATTACTGTTTTAACGCGTGCTTTTTTTACTCCGTTTTTTAGAGATTTACCAAACGTTTCAGTTTTTTCAGCTGAGGTTAAAGGAAAGCATAAAGGTGTTTTTGGGCTCTATAAACTTTCAAAAGAGCTTAGAAAACAAAAAATTGATGCAGTTGCCGATTTACACAATGTATTAAGAAGCAATATTTTAAAGTGCTTTTTAATTGGGAAGAAAATTGTTCAAATAGATAAAGGTCGCGCTGAAAAAAAAGCGTTGGTTTCAGGCAAAAACTTTCAACAATTAAAAACAACACATCAACGCTACGCAGATGTGTTTGAAGCCTTAGGATATCCTATCGATTTAAAGAGTCCATTATTTCTAGAACCTAAAAAATTAAACTCAAAATGTATTAATCTTTTAGGAGAAAAAGAGGGCAAACGTATTGGTGTTGCTCCTTTTGCTGCCCATGAAGGAAAAATGTACCCATTAGATTTGATGAGAGATGTTATTGTAACACTTTCGAAAAACCATCAAATTATTTTATTTGGAGGCGGTAAAAAAGAAATTGACATTCTAAATAATTTTGAAAACGATATTAGCAATGTTGTTACTGTTGCAGGAAAGCTTTCTTTAGATGAAGAGTTAGATGTTATTTCTAATTTAGACGTTATGCTTTCTATGGATTCTGGCAATGCGCATTTAGCAGCTATGTTGGGAGTAAAAGTAGTGACTGTTTGGGGTGTTACGTATCCGTATGCTGGTTTTTCTCCTTTTAATCAGCCCGAAGAATATGCGTTATTACCTGATAGAAATCTATACCCTAAAATACCAACATCTATTTATGGTAATAAATACCCAGAAGGCTACGAAAAGGCTTCTGGAAGTATAACTCCTAAAATTATTGTAGATAAGATTGAAGCGATATTATAGTATCGCTTGTCATTCCTGTGTAGGCAGGAATCTATTTTAATAATTTACTTCAATTTAAGAGATTCCAGGATTCACAGGAATGACATTATACATCATCAAAATCAACAGTAAGAGTTGGTGTTGTTGGATGTGCTTGACAAGTAAGAATTAAACCTTCGGCAACTTCGTTTTCGGTTAAAATATTATTTTGACGCATGGTCGCTTCACCTTCAGTAATACGTGCTAAACAACTGCTACAAATACCACCTTGACAAGAATACGGCGCATCAATATCTTCGTCTAAAGCCGCTTCGAGTATGGTCTGTTTTTGTGCCATTTCAAAAGTTGTCGTTTCATCATCAACAGTAATCGTAATTTTTGTGTTACCGGTTGTTGTTATTTCTTCTTCAACTTCGGCAGGTTTGGCAGCTTTAAAAAGTTCAAAATGAATACGTTCTTCATCAATACCATGATCTGTTAATACATCTTTTACAGTATGTATCATAGCTTCTGGTCCGCAAAGATAAAAAGCATCTACTTCAATATGTTTGTATTCGTTTTTTACGACGTAATTAACAGTGCTTTTTTCAATACGTCCAAAAATAGCGTTGTCTTCATCTTTTTGACTAAATACAAATTGAACAGAAAATCTATCTTTATATTGGTGTTGAAGTTCTAAAATTTCATTTAAAAACATAGTGTCTTCAGTCGTTTTGTTACCGTAAACTAAAATGACTTTGCTATTTACTTCTTCTTCTAAAGCACATTTTATAATACTTAAAACAGGTGTAATACCACTACCAGCAGTAAAAGCTGCAATGTTTTTAGTTTTAGAATCGTTTGGTGTAAAAACAAAACGCCCTTTTGGAAGTGCAACTTCTAAAACATCACCAACTTTTAAAGAGTTGTTAGCGTAAGACGAAAAGGTTCCATCGGTAACTTCTTTTACAGCCACCTTTAAATCGCCACTTTTTGGAGAAGAACAAAGTGAATAATCTCGTCTTACTTCATGGCCATCAATTTCAGTTTTTAAAGTAATGTACTGTCCAGCTTTAAAAGCAAAAGTATCTTTTAAATTTTCTGGAAGATTAAACGTAATACTAATAGCTTTATTAGTTTCTCTTTTAATATTTTGAATTGTAAGTTTATGAAATGACGACATAAGAATGTTTTTTACAAAAATAGTGAAGCCAATACATTTTGTACATATAATTTTTTAAAAAATACATACATAAGATTATTATGCATAAGAAAATTATGTATATATTTGGACATGGGAAATTCTAAATTATATAAAGGTAGTTTAACCACTATTATTTTAAAACTTTTAAATGAGCATGATAAAATGTATGGTTATGAGATTACTCAAAAAGTAAAAGAACTTACGAAAGGAGAACTTAAGATTACCGAAGGGGCACTTTATCCCTCACTTCACAAATTAGAAGCCAAAGGGTTGTTAGATGTTGAAATAGCTAAGGTTGACAATAGGTTGCGAAAGTATTACAAACTTACAGAAGAAGGTACAAAAGAAACAGTGAATAAACTTAGTGAGTTAGAGCAATATATTGCTACAATGCAGGCATTAGTGAATCCTAAATTTAGTTTAGAGTAATGGAAAAGCTAACAAAAGAAGACATACAATTTATAGACACTTATTTAAAAAATTCTGATATTATTTTCACCGATATTAGGATTGAAATGGTAGATCACATAGCTTCAGAAATTGAGAATGTAATCAATAATGGAGACAGTAGAGATTTTTACTATCTTTTTAAAGATTATATGATAGCTAATAAAAGAAAGCTACTAAACGACAGAAAGAAATATTTTAAAGCCTCCGATAAGAAAATATTTAGGATTCTTTTGAAAAAATTTTTTTCATTTCAAGGCATGATTATTTTTTGTCTAACACTTTTTAGTTTTAATCTAATAAATGAATTTACAGATAACAACAAGTCTATGTTTCATTTTGTTAAGTACACTCCTTTTGTTCTGTTAATTATTATAGGAATGATTTATTTTTTATTCATTAAAAAAAAGGAGGAACGTTATTCATCAGTTGAGCGAATTACTTTTTATTTTGTAGTAATAGGTCAACTAATAAATATCTTGGCAAATCCAAGTTTTATTAAGATTGAATTAGTAACAAGTTTAGATTTAACTTGGCTTAAAATTGGTGCATCAATATTTGTATTAGTTTTAATTTTATTACTTAAAATCTCTTTTGAACTTAAAAATGAGTATGTGTTAAAATATAAAAAGGTTTTATAATATGAAATTGACGGATACTGAAATACTGCAAATTTATACTTTCACGCAAAGACATTTCGTTGAATGGTATGATGTACAAACGGAGTTGGTAGATCATTTGGCAAATGGTATTGAGGGGCAATGGGAATCAAACCCCAACTTAACATTTGATGAAGCTTTAAAACAGGAATTTAAAAAATTTGGTGTATTTGGTTTTTCTGATGTTGTAGAGCAAAAAACAAATGCCTTAGAGTCGTTTTACAGAAAGGAAGTTTGGAAATATCTTAAGGAGTATTTTAAACTTCCTAAAATAATACTAACCGCTTTTAGTGTTTGGTTTGTTTTTAAAATATTCAAACTGTTTGATAATAAAGAATACGTTGTAGTTTCTCTTCTAGTAGCTGCTTTTTGCTTTTATTTATTTTATGTAACAAAAGAATCTTTAAGAATAAAGAAAGCCCAAAAACAAACAGGAAAAAAATGGTTGTTTGAAAGTGTTATTGGTCAATTAGGAGGTTTTCTTCAATTATTAAATATAGGCATATATATGCCTATTATAAATTTTGACAGACAATGGGATACGCTAGCTCAGTTGTCTTTCTCTGTATGTTTTGTTGTGTATATATTGTTGTTTTTTGTGTCTGTTAAAGTAGTTTCTCCTAAACTAAAAGATAAAATGTCCAAAGAACATCCCGAATATAATATTTCAATAATTTTGTAACAAATAGAATAAAAATCTTACTAACACATAGAATTAAATATTTACCTAATAATTAAATCATCAAAATGAAAAAAGTTTTACTAGTATGTATGTTTATGGTAGCTATTGCTACACAAGCTCAAGAACAAGATAATTCAGAATTTCAAAAAGAAACTGTAGAATTTATTAAGCTTACAGGCGCAGGTGCTGCTTTTGAAAATGCCATAGCACAAATTGGTGCGATGGTTTCTGAAGCCAATAAAGAAGTGTATACTAAAGAAGCAAACGGAACTTTAGATGGTTTATATATAAAAATGGCTGAGTTGTATATGGCAGAATTCACTCAAGACGAAATAAAAGAACTAGTAGCTTTTTATCATACCGATTTAGGAAAAAAATTAGCAGAAAAACAATTAGGGCTTACACAAAAAGCAATGATGTTTGGTCAATCTTGGGGTATGGAAGTAGGACAAATTGCTCAAAAATATAAGTAATCATTATGATTAAACAATTTTTAAGTTTAGAGTGGAAAGCTTTTTTTAGGTCAGCAAGTTTTGGGAAAAGTCTAGGTGTAAAAATACTAATGGGCTTTTTTGCACTTTATTTTATGGTTATGTTTTTATCTATGGGTTTTTTTATGGATAAAATTTTAAATGAATTTTATCCTAATTTAGATCCGCTTGTAGCTTTTAGTAGTTTCATTTTCTTTTGGATTTTAGGAGATTTAATGATTCGGTTTTTTTTCCAAAAACTTCCAGTTATGAGTGTTATGCCTTTGCTTACACTTCCTGTAAAACGGAAACGGATTGTTAATTATGTTTTAGGAAAATCGGTGATGTCATTTATTAATTTCTTGCCATTATTTGCAGTTGTTCCTTTTTGTATTAAACTCATTTCTGGTGGTTATAACTCAACAACTGTTTTAGTTTGGTTTGTAACTATTATAATTTTAATCTTAATTAATAACTTTCTTAATTTTATTATTGAAAGTAAATCTGCGGAAACTGAACTATCAATTTTACCAATTATCCTTATAGTAGGAGGTCTTTATGCTTTAAATTATTTTGAAATTATAAATATCTCTGAAGCTATTTCTAAAGGAATTATATCAATTTCTGAAAACCCTTTATTCATATTAGTGCCAATTACAATATTGATATTGCTTTATGCTTATAATTTTAAGATTTTAAAACAAAAACTTTTTTTAGATAGCGGATTAAAAACAAAAATAAAAGAGGTTAATACATCAAACTTAGATTGGACAAAAAACTTTGGAGACATTGCACCTTTTATGCAATTAGATTTAAAATTGATTTGGCGTAATAAACGAACTAAGTCTTCTGTTTTTATGCTAGCAATAGGCTTGCTTTATGGCTTGTTTTTCTACCCGCAACCTACTTATCAAAATATGCCATGGTTTTTCGTTTTTATAGGTGTTTTTTCAACAGGTATTTTTTTAATCAATTTTGGGCAATTTATTCCGGCCTGGGACAGCGGTTATTATAAGCTGCTTATGAGTCAGAATATTAAATATGAGCAATATTTGAATTCAAAATTCACTTTAATGGCATTAAGTGTTGTTATTTTATTTGTGCTTGGTATTCCCTACGTTTATTTTGGTTGGAAAATTTTATTAGCACATTTTGCGGCAGCAATTTATAATATAGGTGTTAATTCGCATGTTATGTTGTATGGTGGTTCTTTTAATAGGAAAAAGATTGATTTAGGTCAAAAGGCAGCGTTTAATTATCAGGGCACAGGAGCAGTACAGTGGCTTATAGGTATACCATTGTTATTAGTACCAATGGGGTTATTTGCATTGTTTTACTTTTTAATTAGTTTCGAAATAGCCTGTTTAGTATTGGCAATCCTAGGTGTTATAGGTATTATATTTCATCAAAAATTAATGAAAATAATTACAGCTAAATATTTAGAATCAAAGTATAAAATGATTGATGCATTCGATCAAGATAATTAATAAATATAATTATGATAACAACATCAAACCTTTCAAAAAAATATAATACTAATTTAGTTTTAAATATAGAATCATTAGAAATTCCTAAAGGGCAAAGTTTTGGTTTAGTGGGTAATAATGGTGCAGGTAAAACAACTTATTTTAGTTTGTTACTTGATTTAATTCAACCAACTACAGGGTTTATTAATAATAATGACGTCCAAGTAAATAAAAGTGAAGATTGGAAACCTTTTACATCTGCTTTTATAGATGAAAGCTTTTTAATTGGTTATTTAACTGCCGAAGAATATTTTTATTTCATTGGCGAATTGCGTGGACAAAATAAAGCCGATGTAGATACATTGGTAGCTCAATTTGAAGACTTTTTTCATGGCGAAATTTTAGGTCAAAAAAAGTATTTACGCGATTTAAGTAAAGGAAATCAGAAAAAAGCAGGCATTGTAGCGGCTTTAATTGGTGACCCTGAAGTCATTATTTTAGATGAACCTTTTGCTAATTTAGATCCTACTACTCAAATTCGATTAAAAGGAATTATTAAAGATTTAGCCCAAAAACAAGGTATTACTGTTTTAATTTCTAGTCACGATTTAATGCATGTTACAGATGTATGCGAACGTATTGTAGTGCTTGAAAAAGGCGAAATAGTAAAAGACTTAGAAACAAGCGAAGCTACTTTAAAAGAATTGGAGTTACATTTTGCAAGTTAACAGTTTTTTAAAAGAGACTTTAATTTTATAGCTAAATCCAAAAAGATGCTTATTTTTACGTCTATATATAATAATAGCAAGAGTTTATAGTTATTATTTAGACTAAAAAACACCAGCATTGAAAACACCTATTAAAGTTATACTTCTTATTATCTGTTCTATTTTTTTGGTAGTAAGTTGTTCTAGAAAAAAGGATAAATTTATTAACCGAAATTTTCATGCTGTTACAGCAGAATTTAATACGCTTTATAACGGTTATAATGCTTTAGAAGAAGGAAGGAACACTCTTAATGATGGTTATTTTGATAATTATTGGAATGTTTTACCTATAGAGCGTATGCAAATACTTGATGAGGTGGTGCTTCCTGGTCAATCTAAAAATGAAAATTTTACTAGAGCCGAAGAAAAAGCAGCAAAAACGATTCAGAAGCATAGTATGAATATTGAGGGTAAAGAGAAAAACCCGCAAATTGATGAAGCTTATTTGCTTTTAGGTAAATCAAGATATTTTGATCAACGATTTGTACCAGCTTTAGAAGCTTTCAATTATATTTTATATAAATATCCAGCGAGTGATAAGATTAATCAAGCTAAAATTTGGCGAGAAAAAACGAATATTCGTTTAGATAATGATGAGTTGGCTATAAAAAACTTAAAACGTTTATTATTTCAAGAAGATTTAGAAGGTCAAGATTTAGCCGATGCAACTTCAATGTTGGCGCAAGCATATTTAAATACAAAGTCTGTAGATAGCGCTATTACACAATTAGAAATAGCATCAAATGCCACAAAAAGCAATGATGAGCGCGGTCGTTATCGTTTTATTCAAGGGCAATTATATAATCAATTAGGAAAAAAGGATAGTGCAAACATTACTTTTGATAGAGTTATAGAGCTTAATAGAAAAACGCCACGCATCTATATGATTAGTGCGTATTTAGAGAAAGTTAAAAATTTCGATTACGAAAACGGTAATAAATTAGAACTTGTAGAATTACTAAATGAATTAGAAGAAAACAGAGAAAACCGTCCGTTTTTAGATAAAATCTATCATCAAATAGCAACATATCATTTAATGAATAAATCAGATTCTCTTGCAACTGCTTATTATAATAAGTCGTTACGAACAGATTCTAGAGACAAGCTTCTAAAAGCTAAAAATTATGAAATTCTTGGAGACATGAATTTCGATAAATCTATTTATAGTACAGCGGGTCAATATTATGATAGTACCATGACTAGTTTGGTGCTTAATTCAAAACCCTATCGAGTTATAAAAAGAAAGCGAGATAATTTAGAAGATGTTATTTACTACGAAGCTATAGCAAAGGCAAATGACAGTATTTTAAAATTGGTTAATTTACCAGAAGCTGATAGGTTAGCTTATTTTGAATCTTTTATTGAAAACTTAAAAATTAAAGCCGAAGAAGAAAAAGAAAAGGCAGAAGCAGCAGAACGAAGTCAAGGTTTAGCAACAGTAAATAACACTATTGGAGGTGCCGTTAACAACGGTGGGCGAGGAATACCTGGTCAAGCTGCAACATTTTATTTTTACAATCCAACAACCGTTGCTTATGGTAAAAATGAATTTGTAAAAATATGGGGAGATAGAGCTTTAAGTGATGATTGGAGATGGTCTAGTAAAGGACAAACAGGAACAATTGGCGATGTTTCAAATAATGATATTGTAGCATCAGCAACCGAAGAAGAAAAATTCGATCCTCAATTTTATATTTCTAAAATTCCTACTGAAGCAAAAGAAATTGATAGCATTTCTAAAGATCGTAATTATGCTTATTATCAATTAGGTTTAATTTATAAGGAGAAATTTAAAGAATACGAACTAGCAAAACATAAGTTTCAAGACTTATTAAATAGCAATCCAGAGGAGCGATTAATATTGCCATCAAAATATAATTTATATAAAATTTATGAATTATTAGGTGAAAATGGGGAGGCTTTAATAGCTAAAAATGAGATTATAAAAGAGTATCCAGAATCTCGTTATGCGGTTATTTTAAAGAACCCTGAATTGGTCTCTGATAAAGATGAAAATAGCCCAGAAAGTTTATATGAAGCACTTTATGTTCAACATCAAAATCAGGAATATGCAGATGTTATTTCTAAAAGTGAAGATTACATAAATAGGTTTGATGGCGAGCCTATTGTGTCAAAATTAGAACTTTTAAAAGCCACAGCCATAGGAAGGCTTTATGGATATGAACCATACAAAAAAGCTATTAACCATTTAGCGGTTACTTATGCTAATACACTAGAGGGTAAACGTGCTCAAGATATAGAAACTAACGTGTTGCCAAAATTAACGAGTACAGATTTTGTAGAAGTAAATGATAGTATTGTAAGTAATTACAAGGTTGTTTTTCAATTTAAAAATCCAGAAAAAGAACCGCTTTTAGCTTTTCAAAAAGACTTAGATACCGTTTTAAAAAGTATTAAGTATTATAAATTAAAGTCATCGGTTGATGTTTATAGTCCAGAAATTTCCTTTGTAATTGTTCATGGTATAAAAAACGGGCAAGTAGCACAAACATTCGATCAATTATTAACAAAGGAAAATAAGAAAAAAATAAAAGAACCTTATTTTGCGGTGTCATCTACAAATTATCAAATTATTCAAATTCATAAAAATTTGGATGCTTATTTGAATAGAGATAATAACTAATATTAATAGTTTTATGTTTTCTGATAATAAAAAAAACAAAAAAATGGTTGAAGTCAAATCTAAATTAAATAGCATTGCGCAAGGCACTAAAATAGTTGGTGATTTTAACAGTGAAGGCGATTTTAGTATTGATGGAGCTATTGAAGGTAATATTAAAACCTCAGGTAAAGTTGTAATTGGTAAATCAGGTTTTGTTAAAGGAACTTTACAGGCAGCAGAAGCTTATTTTGAAGGTAAGTTTTCTGGAAAATTAGCTTTATCTGGCAAGCTTACTTTAAAGGCGTCATCACATGTTGAAGGCGAGGTGGTTGTTGGTAAACTAGCTGTAGAACCAGGAGCTACATTTAATGTTACTTGTGCTATGAAAGGTGCAGTAAAAGAAATAAGCAAAGGTGGGCAAGAAAGATCAACAGAAAAAACAGCTTAAGCAAATTGCTGCTTTATCAGGAATAGCTATACAAATGGGAATAACTATATACCTTTTTGTATTGTTAGGAAAGTGGTTAGATACAAATTATAATAGTTCAGGTAAAGCCTTTTTAATTATTTGCACGTTATTTGGCGTTGGCATTTCTTTATACGCTGTACTAAAACAGATAAATAAATTAAATCCTTGATTTTAAAAAATAGTATTATAAAATGTTTTATTGTAGTTGGTGTTGCTACTGTAACTTTTTTTATTCATCTTCTTGTAAATAATACCATTAATCAATCTGTAGAAACAAATCAATTAATCTACTCTTACTGTATTAATGTGCTATTAGCTTGTAGCGCTATTCTCCTGCTATTTTTGCTAAAAAAGAAGCTTAAAGACCAATTAGGTTTTGTCTTTCTAGGGGCAAGTATGTTAAAATTTGTGTTCTTTTTTCTGCTTCTTTATCCTGAATATAATTCAGACGGTAATTTAACTAGATTGGAGTTTTTTACTTTTTTTATTCCTTATGTAGTTTGCCTTATTACAGAAGGGATTATTCTTTCTAAGTTTCTCAATGATTTGGATAATTTTAGCTCGTTATAATAGAAGTTGTAAATAATATAAAATTTTGTTTTTTGCTTTTCAGATAAAAGCATACCTTTGCACCGATTTTTAAGGATATAATTTTCATTTAACATGCAAAGAAACCAAATTGCTAGCTTGCTATTCTTTTTTTTAAGTATTCTATTTTCTATTAATGCGTTAGCGCAAGAAGAAGAAATGCATCTAAACGAAATTGCACCTGAAGTTGAAGGTCATGAAGGTGTTAAAGAGGAAATAAAAGAATATATAAATCATCACTTATTAGATTCGCATGATTTTAGTTTAACCTCATATACAACTGAAGCTGGAGAACATAAATACATTGGGTTTCCTCTTCCTGTTATTCTTTGGGATGGTGGGTTACAAATATTTTCTTCTTCAAAATTACACCATGGAGAAGCTGTTGCAGAATCTAATGGTAATTACTACAAATTATATCACGGTAAAATATATAAAACGGATGCTGCTGGTGAAATACACCATGATGAACATCATCATGCAACAAATACTAAGCCTTTAGATTTTTCTATTACTAAAAACGTATTCACAATTTTTATTATTGCGCTATTAATGTTTGTTGTTTTTAGAAGAATGGCTAAAAAATATAAAACAAGTGCTTTACCAAAAGGAATTGGGCGCGGTTTAGAGCCAATTATCTTATACATTAGAGATGATATTGCGATTCCTAATATTGGTAAAAAGCACTACATGCGTTACATGCCATATTTGTTAACGGTATTTTTCTTTATCTGGATTATAAACTTATTAGGTTTAACGCCATTAGGAATTAATGTAACTAATAATATTGCTGTAACATTTGCTTTAGCATTAATTACATATGTGCTAACAACATTTACGGCAAATAAAAATTACTGGGGTCACATTTTTTGGATGCCAGGTGTACCAACACCAATGAAATTTGTTTTAGCGCCAATTGAGTTGCTAGGTACGTTAATTAAACCATTCTCTTTAATGATTCGTTTGTATGCAAATATTACTGCAGGACATATCGTTTTAATGAGTATTATTGGTTTAATGTTCATATTTAAAAACTGGTTAGGAAGTTCTTTATCATTTGGTTTAGCGTTCGCTTTATCATTACTAGAACTTTTAGTAGCCGCTTTACAAGCATATATCTTTACTATGTTATCTGCTTTGTATTTTGGATCTGCTGTGGAAGAACACCACGACGATCACTAAACAAGAATGTTTAATTTTAATATATATACATTATGACAATTCCAAGTATTGTAGGAGCAGGTTTAATCGTAATCGGTGCTGGTTTAGGTATCGGTAAAATTGGTGGTTCAGCAATGGACGCTATTGCACGTCAACCAGAAGCTTCTGGAAAAATTCAAACAGCAATGTTAATTGCTGCAGCCTTAATTGAAGGTATTGGATTTGCTGCTTTATTTGCAGGTAACTAAAACTAAAACAGCTTTAACGGTTGGTTAAAGCTGTTTTTTAAATTAAATATTTATAAAATAATAGATATAGATGGAAAAGTTAATAAATGAGTTTTCAATAGGATTGTTCTTTTGGCAATTAGTATTGTTTGTTGGATTAGTATTACTTTTAAGAAAATTTGCTTGGAAACCAATTCTTGAAGCTGTTGAAAAAAGAGAAGATGGAATTAAAGATGCATTAGATTCTGCTGAAAGTGCAAAATTAGAAATGCAAAACCTTCAAGCTGATAACCAAAAGTTATTAAAAGAAGCAAGAGCTGAGCGTGAAACTATGCTTAAAGAAGCGCGTGATATCAAAAATAAAATGGTTGAAGACGCTAAAAGCGAAGCGCAAGAGCAAGCTAATAAAATGATAGAACAAGCGCAAGCTGCTATTGAAAGTGAAAAGAAAGCTGCTATGGCAGAACTTAAAAATCACGTAGCAGGATTGTCTATTGATATTGCTGAAAAAGTAGTGCGAGGTGAATTAGCTGACAAAGGAAAACAACTTGAATTAGTTGAGTCTATGTTAGGTGAAGCTAAATTAAACTAAGAATAGTATGTCAGGAGCAAGAGCAGCAATACGTTACGCAAAAGCGGTATTAAGTTTAGCAACAGATCAAAAATCAGTAGATGCTGTAAATAATGATATGAAGCTAATTGCTAATACTATTGCAGGAAGTAAGGATTTAAGAGATACGCTACAAAGCCCTGTAATTAATTCAACAGTTAAAAAAGCTGTGTTATTAGAAGTTTTTAAAGCATCAGACAAAGCTACATTAAGCTTAATAGATGTATTAATAAATAATAACAGAATTAATATTTTAAGTGAAGTAGCACTTAAGTATAGCCAGTTATTCGATCAATCTAAAGGTATTGAGTTAGCAACTGTAACAACAGCAGTAGCATTAACAGACGATTTAGAAAAGAAAGTTTTAGCAAAAGCTAAAGAGATTACTGGAAAAGATATTGAAGTAGAAAACATTATAGATGAAAGCATTTTAGGTGGTTTCATCCTTCGCATAGGAGATATACAATACAATGCTAGTATTGCAAATCAACTAAGCAAATTAAAAAGAGAATTTACATTAAACTAAGATCCTTAGATCTAAATAAATAATAAGATGGCAGAAGTAAAACCAGCTGAAATATCAGCAATCTTAAAACAACAACTAGCAGGTTTCGAAGCTAGCGCTTCGTTAGATGAAGTTGGAACAGTATTAACAGTAGGTGATGGTATTGTACGTGCTTACGGATTGGCTAACGCTCAATATGGTGAGTTAGTAGAATTCGAAGGCGGATTAGAAGGTATCGTACTTAATCTTGAAGAAGATAATGTAGGTATTGTACTTTTAGGAGCTTCAGTAGGAGTTAAAGAAGGTTCTATTGTAAAACGTACTAACCGTATTGCATCTATTAAAGTAGGTGAAGGTATTGTTGGTCGTGTTGTAGATACTTTAGGTAACCCTATTGATGGTAAAGGACCAATTTCTGGTGAAACTTACGAAATGCCTTTAGAGCGTAAAGCTCCTGGTGTTGTATTCCGTGAGCCAGTAACTGAGCCATTACAAACTGGTATTAAATCTATTGACGCCATGATTCCTGTAGGACGTGGTCAACGTGAGTTGGTTATTGGTGACCGTCAAACTGGTAAAACAGCGGTTTGTATTGATACTATCTTAAATCAAAAAGAATTTTACGATGCAGGTGAGCCTGTATATTGTATATATGTTGCCGTTGGTCAAAAAGCATCAACAGTAGCTTTAATTGCTAAAACATTAGAAGAAAAAGGCGCTTTAGCTTATACAACTATTGTTGCAGCAAATGCATCAGATCCTGCTCCAATGCAAGTTTATGCGCCATTTGCAGGTGCTGCAATTGGAGAATATTTTAGAGATACTGGTCGTCCAGCTTTAATTGTTTATGATGATTTATCTAAACAAGCTGTTGCTTACCGTGAGGTATCTTTATTATTACGTCGTCCACCAGGACGTGAGGCGTATCCTGGAGATGTATTTTATTTACACTCTCGTTTATTAGAGCGTTCTGCAAAGGTTATTAATAATGATGAAATTGCGAAGGATATGAATGATCTTCCAGATTCATTAAAACCATTAGTAAAAGGAGGTGGTTCTTTAACTGCTTTACCAATTATTGAAACGCAAGCGGGTGATGTATCTGCATATATCCCAACAAATGTAATTTCTATTACAGATGGGCAAATCTTCTTAGATGGAGATTTATTTAACTCTGGTGTACGTCCAGCAATTAACGTAGGTATTTCTGTATCTCGTGTTGGTGGTAATGCACAAATTAAATCAATGAAAAAAGTATCTGGTACTTTAAAATTAGATCAAGCTCAGTTCCGTGAATTAGAAGCGTTTGCTAAGTTTGGATCAGATTTAGATGCTGTTACTTTAAATGTAATTGAAAAAGGAAAACGTAACGTTGAGATCTTAAAACAAGCTCAAAACGATCCGTTTAAAGTAGAAGATCAAGTTGCTATTATTTATGCAGGATCTAAAAACTTATTAAGAGATGTTCCTGTAGAAAAAGTAAAAGAATTTGAAGGTGAATTTTTAGAGTTCTTAAAAGCGAAACACGCAGGTGTTTTAGCAACATTAAAAGCAGGTAAATTAACTGATGAAGTTACAGATACATTAACAGCTGTAGCAAAAGATTTATCAGGAAAATATAGAGCATAATTGTCATTCCTGCGCAAGCAGGAATCTCATGTTTTGAAGTTCAATTAAAATAGATTCCGTATTAATTTCGGAATGACAAAAAGAGATTATGGCTAATCTAAAAGAAATACGTAACAGAATATCATCAGTATCTTCAACGATGCAAATTACCAGTGCCATGAAAATGGTATCGGCTGCAAAGTTAAAGAAGGCACAAGATGCTATTACAGCAATGCGTCCTTATGCAGATAAGTTAACAGAGCTTTTACAAAGCTTAAGTGCTACTTTAGATGAGGATTCTGGAAGTAAATTTTCTGCACAACGTGACGTTAAAAATGTTTTAATAGTTCCTATTACCTCTAATAGAGGTTTATGTGGCGCTTTTAATTCTAACATTATTAAGCAAACACAACACTTAATTAGTAATGAGTATGCTGGAAAAAATGTATCTGTTTTAGCAGTTGGTAAAAAAGCTAATGATGCTTTTGGTAAACAAGATATTGTAATTGCTAATAAAAGTGACATTTTTGATGATTTAACCTTTGAAAATGTTGCAGAAATAGCTGAAGAATTAATGGCTAAGTTTGTTGCTGGCGAGTTCGATAAAATTGAAATAGTTTACAATAAATTTAAAAATGCTGCGACTCAAGAAGTAATGACTGAGCAGTTTTTACCTATTGTTCCTGTTGAAGGTGATGCAACCAATAATGCAGATTATATTTTTGAGCCATCAAAAATAGAAATTGTAGAGCAGTTAATCCCTAAGTCGTTAAAAACGCAATTATATAAAGGTATTAGAGATTCTTTTGCAAGCGAACACGGAGCGCGTATGACAGCAATGCATAAAGCAACCGATAATGCAACTGAATTAAGAGATCAGCTTAAATTAACATATAACAAAGCACGTCAAGCTGCAATTACTAATGAAATTTTAGAAATTGTTGGTGGTGCGGAAGCTCTTAATAATTAGGCGGAACTTAGAGTAGCCAAATTATTAAAAAGCGAAAGCTTTAAACAATTAGACGAAGCTTAGCGAAGTCAAAAGTTTAAATTATTACAAGCTTTAAACAATTAGATTTTGTCTTTCTTGCGAAAGTTGAAATTCATTATAATATTAAACCTCACTTTTTGTGAGGTTTTTTTATGGCATCAATTTTGAAATAGTATCTTTATATAATTCAAATTTTAAAAATGAAAAGATTTAAAAATATATTATTCTTATTACTAATGTTTATCATAACGATAACTTTTTCAAACTGTGCAGGTACTCAAAAGCTAGATAAATCATTACCAATAGATTTAGGAGACGTTTATTATCAATCTTGGGTTTCAGGTTTAAAAGGAGGAGGTTCAGGGTTTAATATTTTTATTCCAATGGAGTCTAATCCAAATAATATTATGCTAGACAGTGTCTTTTTTAAAGGTAAAGAGGCAAAGTTAGAATATCGTAATAATTCCATTTTTATTGGACGTTTTAAAACATCTATAAATCAAAAAGAGGATATAATTATGAGTAGCGATCGTTTGGCTGAATATGGAAATAAAGTTCCAAATCTTCCAAAAAAATCACCTTTTCAACTTAAAGAAGACGAATGTGTAGTTAGTTATAAATTAAATAATAAAACGCATTATTTTAAAATTGATAAAATTATAAAAAAGGAAACTCAAAATTTTATGAGTGCTCCTCCTAGAAAGCAATAGATTATCTTTGGTTAGCATTTGCTAAAAACGTATTTTTAGCAAGATAAATATACTATCATTGAGCGGACTTAAGACACTTTTTAAACAGACATTTCTTTATGGATTAGCTACTGTGCTTCCTAGAATGTTAAGCTTTATATTAGTGCCGTTATATACAAGTCCAGATGTTCTTTCTGTTTCAGAATACGGAATTGTATCTTTTGTCTTTGCCTATTTTGTTTTATTCAATGTTGTTTTGGCATATGGCATGGAAACTGCATTCTTCAGATTTTTTAATAAAGAAGAAAACCAAGAGAAAGTTACTAGTACATCATCCTTATCATTAATATTTAGCTCACTAATTATATTAGGAATTGCATTTTTATTTAGAAATCAAATTTCTGAATTAATAAATATAAAACTAGAGTATTTAAATTTAGTTTTTATTATTCTTTTGTTAGACGCCTTGGTTATTATACCGTTTGCTTGGTTAAGGGCTACAGCAAAACCAATGAAGTATGCTCTTATTAAGATTTTAAACGTTGTAATTAATTTAAGTTTAAATGTTTTCTTTTTACTTTATTTGAAAGATTTAGCAAGAGGTAGTTCTTTTTTCGAAGGTTTATATAAACCAAATTTTGAAATTAATTATATTTTCATATCGGGCTTAATTGCTAGTGCTGTAACATTGTTGTTATTGCTTCCTTTTTATGCAAAAATTAAGTTTAGTTTTGATACTTTCTTATGGAAAAAAATGATGACATATGCCATACCAGTATTAATTGCAGGTATTGCTTTTTCGGTTAATGAAACTTTTGATAGAATTTTATTAAAAAAATTATTACCAATAGGTATAGCAGATGAACAAATAGGAATGTATTCGGCGTGTTATAAACTAGCTTTGTTCATGACATTATTTGCAACCGCATTTCGATTAGGTATTGAACCTTATTTTTTTAGTCATTCTAAAACTGTAGATCCTCAAAAAAATTATGCAAAGATATTAGAGTTTTTTATAGCATTTGGGTCTGTTATACTTTTAGGAGTTGTTGTTTTTGCTGATATTTTAAAACCATACATTATTAGAAGTGAAGCTTATTATGAGGCGATGTGGATTGTACCTCTTATTCTTATGGCTAATTTTTGTTTAGGTATTTATCATAATCTATCTGTATGGTATAAGGTTACAGATAGAACAAAATATGGGGCTTATATTTCTTTACTAGGAGCATTAATTACATTAGTTTTAAATTTTGTTTTAATTCCTATTATAGGGTATAAAGGTTCTGCTATAGCTACACTTTCTGCATATGGAGTAATGATGTTTTTATCATACTATTACGGAAGGAAATATTATCCAATACCTTATGATATAAAAAAAATAGTAACATATTTAATTCTATCAGTAGTCTTATCTGTATTATCCTTCTATAAATTTAGAGAGAATTATATTGTTGGAATTTCTATGTTAATCGTATTTTTGGGAGTTGTATTTATGTTTGAAAAAAAACAAATTAAGCTGATATTAAATAGATAAAATGAATATAAAAATTATAAACAAATCCAGCCACGAGTTGCCGCATTATGAAACTATAGCATCGGCAGGCATGGATTTAAGAGCTAATATTTCTGAAGCTATAACATTAAAGCCTTTAGAAAGAACTATTGTTAAAACAGGTTTGTTTATAGAGTTGCCAGTAGGTATTGAAGCGCAAGTACGTCCTAGAAGTGGATTAGCGGCAAAAAAAGGAGTTACAGTTTTAAATGCACCAGGAACCGTTGATGCCGATTATAGAGGTGAAATAGGTGTGATATTAGTAAACCTTTCTAACGAAGATTTTATAATAGAAAACGGCGAGCGTATTGCACAATTAGTTATTGTTAAACACGAACGTGCCGAATGGGAAGAAGTAGAAATACTTTCTGAAACGGAAAGAGGAGAAGGTGGTTTTGGTAGTACTGGGGTAAAATAATAGAATTGTCCCCTTGAGGGGACTTTAGGGGTGTTTTTATTAACACAGCTAAAAACAAAATAAAAGTTTAAATTAAAAGATTCCCTCTTTCGAGGGAATGGCAAAAACATTAAGCATGAAAATAATAGTACCAATGGCAGGGCGAGGTTCTCGTTTACGCCCACATAGTTTAACCGTACCAAAACCATTAATTCCTGTTGCCGGACAACCAATTGTACACCGTCTGGTAAAAGATATAGCTAAAGTATTAAAACAACCTATTGAAGAAATTGCTTTTGTATTGGGTGACCCTGCTTGGTTTGGAGACGAGGTTGTGTCTAGTTTAGAAGCCTTAGCCGAAAGTTTAGGAGCGAAAGCCTCTATTTATCGTCAAGATAAACCATTAGGAACAGGACATGCTATTATGTGTGCTAAGCCATCTTTATCGGGGCCTGCGGTTATTGCGTATGCCGATACGTTAATTCGTGCAGAGTTTGATTTAGATCCTACTGCAGATAGTGTTATTTGGACAAAACAAGTTGAGAACCCAGAAGCTTACGGTGTTGTAAAATTAAATGACAATCAAGAAATTGTTGAACTGGTAGAAAAACCAGAAACCTTTGTTAGCGACCAAGCTGTTATTGGTATTTACTACTTTAAAGATGTTGCAGTTTTAAAAGATAAACTACAAGAAATTCTTGATGAGAATATTATGAATGGCGGCGAATACCAAATTAATGATGGTATTAAACGTATGATGGCAGATGGTAAAGTGTTTAAAACAGGAACTGTAGATGAGTGGATGGACTGCGGAAACAAAGCTATTACTATTGAAACAAACCAAAGAATGTTAGGCTTTTTAAAGGCAGATGCCGAAGAACAACTAGTAGCATCTTCAGCGCAATTAAATGATTCTAAAATAATAGAACCTTGTTTTATTGGAGAAAATGTGGTGCTTAATAACAGTACTGTTGGTCCGTTTGTATCTATTGGAAATGATTCTGTTATTGAGAATTCTACTATTAAGAACAGTTTAATTCAAACGAATACTAGTATTAAGAATGCTAATTTAGATGATGCTATGATTGGTAATCATGTAAAATATGATGGCAATTTTACATCAATAAGTATAGGTGATTATTCGGTATTAGAGTAATTTTTATTCATTCCTTTGAAGAAGGGAGTCTGGTTAATTAGAGTTTGGAATACTATTTGAAAACGATTTAGTTGCGTTAGGGATTGATGCGGCATCCTTTTTTGCCATTAAAAGCAAAAAAGATATAGCGGAAAGCCCGACCCTTGGGGTAACGCCCAAATAAAATTGAAAGCATAACATAATTTATGAAACAAAGGTTTTACATATTTTTTTTACTCTTCGGAATGTTAATTTTTCCGCAGATTAACTATGCTCAAGTCGATTTTAATAAAAAACCAAATGACGATTTAGGTGATTTTGAAGATGAGTTTCAAGAGCTCTTTTATGAAGCTTTAAAACAAAAAGGTATTGAGAATTACGACCGATCGGTTGATGCGCTTTTAAAATGTATTGATTTAGATGATTCGGTACCTGTTTTATATTTTGAATTAGGTAAAAATAATGTAAAGCTTAAAAATTTTGGAGCTGCCGAAGATGCTTTAAAAAAGGCGGTAAGTTTAGATCCTGATAACGAATGGTTTTTAGATGAACTTTATGGTTATTACGCATCTCAAAATGATTATGATAAGGCTATTAAAACGGTTAAACAACTTGTTAAATATCATTCAGATTATAAAGAAGATTTAGCTTCTTTATATGTTAGAACCAAAAAGTATGATGATGCTTTAGAGCTTTTAGATGAATTGGATGCTGCGTTTGGTGTTTCGGTGGCACGAGATGTTATGCGTAATAAAATTTATAAGGCTACGGGTAGAAAAAAGGATCAAATTAAAAATTTACAAGAACGGGTTGAAAGTAATCCAGATAAAGAGTCGAATTACTTAGCGCTTATTTTTCGTTATAGTGAAAACAATGAAAAGGAAAAGGCTTTTGAAACGGCTAAAGAATTGTTGAAGATAAATCCAGAATCGCAATTGGTTCATTTAGCACTTTACAAGTTTTATTTAGATAAAAATGATGCTGATAAATCTATTGAATCTATGAAAATAGTGGTTAAAAGCACGCAAATAAAACCCGCAGCAAAACAGAAAGTGTTATCTGATTTTGTGAATTTTGTAAAAGCGCATCCTGAATATGAGACAGATTTAGTTGAAGCTACTTCTATGGTTAGCGACAATGATAATGAAAAATCATTGTCTGAATTAGGGCAATATTATTTATCAAAAAATAATAAAGCAAAAGCTTTAGAGTACTTTGAATTAGCATTGAAACAAAATGCTAATAATTTCGCCATTTTACGAAACGTTTTATTGTTACAAATAGACTTAAAACAGTATAAATTAGCAGAAGAAAAAAGTAGTAAAGCACTAGAAATGTACCCGTCGCAACCTATTTTATATTTAATACATGGTGTGACTTTAAATGAATTAAATAAGCCGAAAGAAGCTATAGATTCTTTAGAAATGGGCATCGATTATATTATTGAAGACCTTAAAATGGAAGCCGACTTTTATAATCAATTAAGTAAGGCTTATGCTTTATTAAACAATACCGCTAAAGCAAAAACGTTTAGTGATAAAGCAAAACAATTACAACCTCAAAATTAATGAACAAATTTCCACATATTATATTAAGCTTATTAGTGCTATTTCTATTTAATTGTAAATCATCAAAAACAGTTACTAGTGGGCAAGCAAATTATAATTTATCTACAAAGCAGCTTATAAAGGAAAATGCTAAACAAACACCAGATTTTAAAACACTTCAGTCTAAACTTAAAATAAGTTATACACAAGGCGATAAAACTCAAACACATTCGGTTAGTTTTAGAGTTAAAAAAGATGAAAAACTTTGGATGAGTGCTACGTTTTCAATTGTAAAAGCATTAATTACGCCTGAGAAAGTTAGTTTTTATAATAAGTTAGATAATACGTATTTTGAAGGTGATTTTGCTTATTTAAGTGCGTTGTTAGGTACGGAATTAGACTTTACAAAGGTTCAGAATTTATTATTGGGCGAATCATTGTTTAATCTAGAAAAGTCCTCTTATAAAGCCTCTGTTGATGATGGTACTTATATTCTTCAACCTAAAAAACAGCGTGAGTTGTTTGAGCTTTTTTTATTGTTAGACCCTTCTTATTTTAAGTTGAAATCTCAGCAAATATCTCAACCAAAAGAACAACGACATTTACAAATAGATTATTTATCGTATCAAGAAGTAGATAAACAAATGCTTCCAGAGCGTTTAAAAATAATAGCTGTTGAGGCTAATGAAGAAACTATAATTGATTTAGAGTTTAAATCGGTGTCTTTAAATCAAGACTTAAGATTTCCGTTTAAAATACCATCAGGGTTTAAAGCGATTACCCTTTAATGAAAGGATATAACCTAACATATAAAACATTTTTTTTAGTACTCTTTTTAATGTGTACTACGTTTGCTTTTGCCCAAAATAATAAGCAAAAAGCGTTAGAAACACGCCGGCAAGAATTACGCAGAGAAATTCAAAAAATAAACGAGTTACGTATTGAAAATAAATCAAAACAGAAATCGCAACTATCCTTAATTGAAGACTTTAATTATAAGATAAATGTATTAAATAACTTAATTAAAGTTACTAATCAGCAAGCTAATTTTTTAACCCGTGAGATTAATAGCAATCAAAAGAAAATAACCAGTCTTAGAGATGAATTAAAGCAGCTTAAGAACGATTATGCTGCTATGATTGTTAAGTCTTATAAAAGTAAAAACGAACAAAGCCGTATTATGTTTTTATTGTCTTCAGACGATTTTAAACAAGCTTATAAGCGCTTACAGTACATTAAACAATATTCAGACCATCAGAAAGAACAAGGCGAAACTATAAAGGCTAAAACGCAAGAATTACAGAAGACCAATATTGATTTACAAAAGCAGCAAGAAGATAAAAAGAAGTTGATAGCAGATAATAGAGTGGTACAAAAATCGTTAGAGCAAGAGCGTAAACAGCATCAAGCTTTAATGCAATCTATTAAAAGTAATTTAAGTAAATACACGGCCCAAATAAATAAGAAACAACGTGAGGCAGATAGAATAGACAGGCAGATTAATGATATAATTAGAGCTGCTATTGCAAAGTCTAATAAAAAAGCGGGGAAGCCATCAAGTTCAAAAACGTTTGCTTTAACACCAGCAGGTAGAGCTTTAGCTAAAAATTTTGAAGCTAATAAAGGAAAATTAGGTTGGCCAGTTGAAAAAGGTTTGGTAAAGTTACGTTACGGCATACAACCGCACCCTATTAATAAATCATTAACTATTAAAAGTAATGGTGTTAGAATAGCAACTTCAAAAGGCGCTAAGGTTAGAACTATTTTTGAGGGTGAAGTTTTTATTATAGCACAAATAAAAAATGCGAATTTGTACGTTATTATTCGTCATGGTGATTATTTCACGGTTTATAATAATCTTAAAAAAGTTTATGTTAAAAAGGGAGATAAAGTAAAAACCAATCAAGAAATAGGAGAGGTTTTCACTAATCCGTCAAACGGAGAAACGACTTTAAGATTTAATATTTCTAAAAACGGAAATACTCAAAACCCAGCTAATTGGATATATAAAATGTAGTATCATATTTTAGACGTTACATTTTATATGGTTTTCTAATTTATAAAAATTAAATTCTAGCAATTACGTAACCATTACGTGTTTTTCTGTAATGATTTCCATTCCAAAAATAATAGCGTTTACCTTTTACTTTAACAGTTTTATAATGTCTGGGTGCTGTTTTAACAACAGTTACATGTGCTGGTCTTGTAACGACACGAGTGGCACATGATGATAAACTAATTATACAAAATACACAAAATAGAATAATAGGTCTCATAGTTTTTTAAGATTTGATTTTACTATAAGACTTTTTAAAATTGTAAAAGTTTAATTAGTCAAACAAAGCCTTTAACTCAGAAGCTTCATTAGGTTTTATTTTTCCGGCAAGTAATAAGCTTAATTGTTTACGGCGTAAAGCAGCATCAAAACGTTCTTTTTCTAAATCGGTTTCAGGAGTTACTACTGGTACAGCAATAGGTCGTCCAGTTTCATCAACGGCAACAAAAGTATAAATAGCTTCGTTAGCTTTTGCTCTTTCGCCAGATTCTCTATCTTCAATCCAAACATCAATAAATACTTCCATTGAGGTTTTAAAAGCTCTAGAAACCTTAGCTTCAACAGTTACTACACTTCCTAAAGGAACCGCTCTACTAAAAGCAACATGATTTACAGATGCTGTTACAACAATACGACGGCTATGGCGTCTCGCTGCAATACTAGCAGCACGATCCATACGTGCTAAAAGTTCGCCTCCAAATAAATTGCCTAAAGGGTTTGTTTCACTAGGTAAAACTAAATCGGTAAGTGTTGTTTTAGATTGTTCGGGTGTTTTTGATTGCATCTTAACTTTTTAAATGAAAGATGTAAAGGTAAAAAAGCTTTTTAGGAAATTGAAGGTTCAAGTTAAATATAAATTAGATGATATAAAATCTAATTTTCTACTTTAACTACAGCCATCTTACCTGTATAAGATAGGTTTCCTTTTAATGATAAGGATTTATTAGCTGATACTAAATCGTCAAATTTTTCTTTGTTGTAAACAAAATACATGGCACTTTTTCCATCAAATAAAAACCCAATGTTAGATAGTCCTTGAGAACTTAGGTTGTTTAAAAAAGCATCTCTTTTTTCGGAATCTTTAAAAGCACCTAACATTAAATAATAGCCACTTTCTACAGTAGTAACATTATGGATTATTTTAATGATGTTTCTGTTTTCTTCAAAAACGTAATCACTAACACTATCTTGTTGGTTTGCTAGTGTCTTTTTAATGACCTTTGTTTGAGTAGGAGGTGTTTTTTCAATATTTCCTTTACTTAAAGTGTTTTTAGATTCTGTATCATGGTTTACAAGTAACCAAGCATCTTTATTATGCGATTTTTTAATATCTCTCAGCGCTTTTAAAGCGTCAAGTCTGTTTTCGTAACTAGCATAAACAACTTGGTGTAAGCCATATTTATTAACTCCAATTTTTCTGGCCTTAAAACCATCAGCTTTAAGTTGCTTAATTTTTTTATCGCAGTTTTCTTCTATTCTAAATGCACCAGCAACAATATGAAAATTTCCAGATTGTTTAGTAACAGGAAGTTTAATAGCAGGAAACGGGTTTAAATTAAAAGTAGCTTGCTGAATTTTAGCGTCTAATTGTTGTGTAGCTTCTTCTTGTGCTAATTGGTTATGCTCTTCAATTTGATTAACATAATAATTAGAAGCGGCAAAACCACCAATTGTTAAAGCAATTAATGCAACTGCTGCATATTTTAGGTAAGGTCTCGATTTACGTTTTTCAGGCGTAATAGTTAACGGGGTTACTTTTTCAATAGCTTCAACTTCTTCTTTATAATCTTCTCTTGTAATTGAAGGTGATACAAATTGAGATAACCCAAAAGCATCCGTTAAATAATTTAAATGATACGAAGGTTCAAATAAAATTTTACCTTCAGTATTAAAAACAATCTCTCCAATATTTTTAAAAGTAAGAGTTTCACCTTGTGTTAAAAAGTCTTTTAAGATGCTAACACGTTTTGCAATTTTCTCATTTGCAATTTCAAAAGGAATTTTTTCTATATCAGCAATATAATTTGCCAATAAGCCATCATTTTTTTGAATTTGCTCATTAAATGACACGACTTTTTTAGGCGGATAAAAAACATTGGTATTACTATTTACCGTCGCAGATACAGGTTGTGTTAAAAATGTACCAAACTCAGGGATAGTAACACATTCATATCTATATAATAAGTCGCTTATGTAGGTTTCTAATTGCATGAAAACAAAGTTAAAAAATTATACTTGTAGATAAAATTTAAGATGAAGTATTTATTAACAACTAATAGATTCTTTTGTTTTAGATTATAAAACAGTTGAAAGAAATTGTTTAGATTTGAAATATACACTTAAATTTTAAACCTCAATTATTGAGTAACTTTTTTTATTGTGGTTTCAAAATCAAATGAATAGAATGACTGAAAACGATTTGCTTTATACGTTAGCATTGCAACATGTGCCCAATATAGGAGATATAACAGCCAAAAAATTAATTTCAAATTGTGGCTCTGCTGAAGCGGTTTTAAAAGAAAAAAAACAAAATCTTCTTAAAATTGATGGTATTGGTACGACTATTTTAAGTCATTTGTTTGAAAACATACATTTGAAAGAAGCCGAAAAGGAAATAGATTTTATAAATGAAAATGATATTAAAGTATCGTATTTTGAAGATGATAATTATCCTGAAAAACTAAAACATTGCATTGATGGGCCTATTTTATTATTTGAAACTGGGCAAGTTAATTTGAAAGAGCAGCGAATTATTAGCATTGTTGGTGCTAGAAAAATTACAACGAGTGGTATAGCGTTTTGCGAAGATTTAATTGAAAAGTTAGCAATTTATAATCCAGTTATAGTGTCTGGGTTTGCTTACGGAACAGATATTACAGCTCATAAAGCAGCTATAAAGCATAATTTACAAACAATAGGTTGTTTAGCGCATGGGCTTAATCAGATTTACCCGAAAGGACATAAAAAGTATATGGTTGATGTAGAGAAAAATGGTGGTTTTTTTACCGATTTTTGGAGTAGCGATCATTTTGATAGAAACAATTTTTTAAAACGCAATAGAGTTATTGCAGGGTTAAGTGAAGCTACTATTGTTATAGAATCTGCCGAAAAAGGCGGGAGTTTAGTAACTGCAGATATAGCAAGCTCCTATAATCGTGATGTGTTTGCAGTTCCGGGGCGTACTACAGATAGTCAAAGTGTAGGCTGTAATAATTTAATAAAACAGCAAAAAGCACATATACTTACTACACCATTAGATGTGCCTTATATTCTGAATTGGCAATTAGAAGACAATAAGAAACCAGCTATCCAAAAACAATTATTTGTAGAGCTAGATGCGACCGAAAAGGTAATTTATAATTACTTAAAAGATAATAATAAACAGCAGTTAGATATTATAGCAATAAGTTGTAATCTACCTATTTTTAAAGTAGCTAGTATTTTATTAAATATGGAATTAAAAGGCGTTATTAGGCCGTTACCAGGTAAATTGTTTGAGGTTGTTTAATACCCAACCTTTTCTCTAACTCTTCCTAAAACATCATTAGCAACTAACGCAGCTTTTTCTGCACCAAGTGTTAAAGCTTTATCTATTTCGTTGAGGTTATTCATGTAATAGTTATAACGCTCACGTTGGGTTGCAAATTTTTCAACAATTAATTCATATAAAGCCTGTTTTGCATGTCCGTAACCGTAATTACCGTTTTCGTAATTAGCTTTCATAGTTGCTATGTCTGCTTCAGAAGCTAATAAACTATAAATAGCGAAACAGTTACAAGTACTCCAGTCTTTAGCTTCTTCAAGAGGCGTGCTATCTGTTTGGATAGACATGATTTGCTTGCGCAATTTTTTATCGGCTAAAAATATATTAATCGTGTTATTTCTACTTTTGCTCATTTTTTCACCATCGGTACCAGGAATTAGCATGGTGTTTTCTTGTATTTTTCCTTCTGGCATCACAAAAGTATCGCCTACTTTAGCATGAAAACGAGACGCAACATCTCTAGTCATTTCAATATGTTGTAGTTGGTCTTTTCCAACAGGAATAATTTCGGCATCATATAATAAAATGTCGGCGGCCATAAGCATAGGGTACGTAAACAAACCAGAGTTTACATCTTCTAGTCTATCGGCTTTATCTTTAAAACTATGTGCCAATGTTAAACGTTGGTACGGAAAAAAGCAGCTTAAATACCAAGACAATTCTGTTACTTGCGGAATATCACTTTGTCTGTAAAATACGGTTTTTTCTATATCTAAACCAAAAGCTAACCATGTAGCGGCTGTAGAATATGTATTTTCCCTTAATACACTAGCCTCTTTAATTTGAGTTAGCGTATGTAAATTGGCAATAAATAGAAAAGAATCGTTTTTTGGGTTTTCAGCCATTTTGATAGCTGGTAAAATAGCGCCTAAAATATTGCCTAAATGTGGAGTTCCTGTACTTTGTATGCCTGTAAGTATGCGTGCCATAAATTTTATATAAGCTGCAAATTTAAAGATAAGTTACTCAATAAAAAAAAGTGGCGTGAGCCACTTTTGTAAAATTTAAAAAAAAGATTATTTTTTGATTAATCCTGCAATAAACAATATGGCCGAAGCGCCTATAGCTCCTGTTAAAATATCACCTATAACACCATCCATTAACGAAATGCCTAATACTCCAAAAAGCCAGTTTCCAACAATGCCACCAATAATACCAATAACAATGTTTAGTAGTATTCCAAAACCACCACCTTTCATTAATTTGCCTGCTAACCAACCAGCAATACCACCAATTAGTAAAGAATAAAGTAAACTCATAATTAAATATTTAAAGTTGTTATGTTTTAAAGATAATCAATTTATAATAGTATTTTTGAAACGCATGAAATTTATAAAATATTTTTTTTGGACATTATATCGTATTTGGTTCTATATTCTTGTAGGCCTACCTATACTCATAATGTTTCCTATTCTTTTAATATCTATTTTAAAGGAATCTTGGTACCCGTATTTTTTTAAAATGGCAAGAATTTGGGCAAAAGTTATTTTAATTGGTATGGGGTTTAATTACCGTATTGAAAGTCAGCAAAAACCAGAAAAAGATAAGAGCTATATGTTTATTGCTAACCATACATCTATGGCAGACATTATGCTTATGTTGGTTTCTGTGAAAAATCCTTTTGTATTTGTTGGAAAAAAGGAATTGGCTAAAATTCCGCTATTTGGTTTTTTCTACAAACGTACTTGTATTTTGGTAGATCGAAGTTCGGCAAAAAGTAGAAAGGCTGTTTTTTTAAGAGCGCAAAGGCGATTAAAAACAGGCGTTAGTATCTGTATTTTTCCTGAAGGTGGCGTGCCAGAAGAGCATATTGAGTTAGATGAATTTAAAGATGGCGCTTTTAGATTGGCTATTAATCACCACATTCCTATAGTACCCATAACATTTGCCGATAATAAAAAACGTTTTTCTTATACGTTTTTTAGTGGAAGCCCAGGTAAGATGCGTGTTAAAATCCATAAATTTTTATCAACTGAAAGTTTAACGATTGAAGATACTCGATCTTTAAATGAAAGTTCTAGGACTATTATTTTGAATCAGTTACAAACTTTTAATAAATAAAAAAACTGCCCAGGGGAGAGCAGTTTTTTCGATATTGATTTCCGAGCTTACTGAAAATCAATATCTGATAGATCTAACCAAAAACCTAAAATTTAATGGCGAATCCGGTATAAACACCTATAAAATAGGGTTTAAAATCGCCAGATGTATTATTAAACGTGTTAATTTGATATTTAAACATAGGCTCTAAATTAAAGTCTATTTTTTTTGAAACCTGATAGTTTAATCCAAGACCAAAATTAGCACTATAACTCATTTTATTTAAATTGGTAGCTTCTCCCAAAATGATTCTAGTACCACTTTCTGTTTTAGAAGATATTTCATTATTATTTAAAAAGAAGGAGCTAAAGCCACCAATAACATTGATACCTAGTTTTTTATTTAATAAGGCATATTGAATTTCTATAGGAACTTCAATAAATCCTAAAGACTGATTAATAGACGTATTTGATGCGCCAAATGATTCGGGGCTTTCATTTGAAGCAAAATTTTCACCACTTACAAGTGATAAGTTTTCCGAAGTATTTATATTTGGTGACACATCAAGGTTATTATTGTTGTTGTTAACACTTACATTTTGTAGCGAGCGTTTACTACTACTTACTCCAACAGAATTGTAAATAACAATGTCATTTGTATTATATCCTAGATTTACTCTATTAATACCAGAACGAATACTTAACTTTTTATTTACAGCATAACTAGTAGCAATACCATAACTCATGTTAATTTCTCCTGTTTTAGAGTTACGATTAAATTGAGGATCTATAGAAGAGCCTTCTCCAAAACTATTGAAATATACAGGTGCAGCATTTGGAGTAACACTCCATTTATTTAGTTTTTCTTTTTTTTCAATAATATCTTTAGTTTGATCTATTGCTTCTTCAATAGTAAGCGAGTTTTCTTTAGTTGTTTTGTTGTTTGCTAAAGAAGCGTTTATTTCTTCATTATTAGATTTTGCAACTGTATTATTGTTATCTGTGTTGTTGTTAATGATGTTTTTAGCACTATTAACATCAATTAAAGTCGTATTCTTTTCTTTTTTATTAGTTTCTTCAAGATTATAAGCAATTGTTGTTTCTGATTCTGTTTTTATTATTGAATTAGAAATATTTGATTTTTTATTTAAAGATTTAGTATTATTATTTCTGTTTCTAGAACCAGTTGTTTTTGCTATTGATGAATTAGTTGAGTTATTAATTTTATTAATTAATGGTTTAGTCTTGTTTTGAGAACTTTTTTCTGTGTTTTCTTTATGATTAACTGTAATAACACTATTGTTTTTATTTAAGTCATCTGGATTTAAATTAATAGAATCACTATTTGTTTTAGTCTCAGTATCTACAATGGTATTTGTTTCTGGTTTATCGGTGTTCATAAAATAAGAACCACCAACAGTTAAAAGAAGCAATAATAAAGCTGCTACGCCTGCATACCTCCACCAAATAGGAATAATTCGAGTCTTTTCTTTCTTCGTAAGTTTAGACTCAATGTTTTTCCACACAGCATCACTTGGAGTAGCTTCAAAATCTTTGAGACCTTCCTGAAATAATCTATCTATATGCTTTTTTTCTTTCATTATAATGATTGTGCACTTTGTGTCGTTTTATAATTTTCAATAGTTTGCTTCAGAGTTTGTCTAGCGCGTGCTAGATTAGATTTTGAAGTTCCTATATTTATATTTAGCATGTCTGCTATTTCTTTGTGTGAATAACCGTCAAGCACATATAGGTTAAAAACCATTCTGTATCTGTCAGGTAATTCTTGAATAATTTGTAATAGATAATCAATTGAAATTTCGTCTTCATCAATTTCTAGTACAACATCTTCAATACTATTTTCATTTACTATATCAAAAACTTTTTCGGTTCTGTATCGTTGTAAAACAGTGTTTATAGTAATACGTTTTAACCAACCTTCAAAAGAGCCTTTGTTTTTATATTGCCCAATTTTGTTAAAAATTGTTAAAAATGCATCTTGCAAATTATCTTCTGCTTCTGCATAGTTTTTTGAATACTTCAAGCATACAGAGAACAGTTTACTCGAAAAGAGCTTATATAGTTCTCCTTGTGCTTTGGTATCATCAATTTTACAATTTTCTATGAGTTGATCTAAACTCAAATTAAACACGTATTAATTAATAGTTAAAATTAATCTATTACAGGCACTTCAATAGTTAAATATTGATCGTCTCCATTACTATCTTCACCTTGCCAAAATTTAAATATATAAGACCCGTTACTTGTTACAGTAAAATTAAAAGTTTCTTCTACTAATGCAGCAGGAAGTTCTATACAATTGTTCTCTTCAACAACAAAGTTTATTGGAGCAACTGTACGGACATTATTTTCCTTAAGATAGTAAAACTCTTTAAAAGAGTGACAAGTAGATGGTCTGAAATATGAAATGGTTATAGGGTATGTTTCTCCTAAAACAAATTCATCAGGAATATCTACACTTTCTACCGGCAAAACCTCAAAATTATAATTTGTACTATCACCGTCAACACTACATGAGGCTAGTATTAGTGTTAGGCAAAGTACAAGTAATCTTTTCATAACAAAAATTTATTATTAATACATATATCTAGTAGATGCAGTTGTAATAAAAAGGTTGCGTATAAAACTAAAAAATCCCGAATAATCGGGATTTTTAATGTATTGTTTAGCCTTTAATGGCTACTTTTATTTTTTCTTCTAGTTCATCAAAAAGTTCTGGGTTATCTTTTATAATGGCTTTAACAGCATCTCTACCTTGTCCTAGTTTGGTTTCTTCATAGCTAAACCAAGAACCACTTTTCTTAACAATTTCAAGTTCAACAGCAACATCTAGTATTTCTCCAACTTTACTAACGCCTTCTCCATACATAATGTCAAATTCTGCCATTTTAAAAGGAGGTGCTACTTTGTTTTTAACCACTTTTACTCTGGTTTTGTTTCCTAAAACATCGCCATTGCTATTTTTAATTTGTGTAGAACGTCTAATATCTAATCGTACAGAAGCGTAAAATTTTAAGGCATTACCACCAGTGGTTGTTTCTGGGTTACCAAACATAACACCAATTTTTTCACGTAATTGGTTAATAAATATTACGGTACAATTGGTTTTACTAATAGAGCCTGTAAGTTTTCTTAAGGCTTGAGACATTAAACGTGCGTGAAGTCCCATTTTAGAGTCACCCATTTCGCCTTCTATCTCGCTTTTTGGTGTTAAAGCAGCTACAGAATCTACTACAACAATATCAATTGCTCCCGATCTAATTAAGTTATCTGCAATTTCTAAAGCTTGTTCACCATTGTCTGGTTGAGAGATAATTAAATTATCAATATCAACGCCTAAATTTTCAGCATAAAACCTGTCAAAAGCATGTTCTGCATCAATAAAAGCTGCAATGCCTCCAGCTTTTTGAGCTTCCGCTATAGCATGTAGTGTAAGCGTAGTTTTACCTGATGATTCAGGTCCGTATATTTCAATAACACGACCACGTGGATAACCACCAACGCCTAAAGCAATATCTAAACCTAATGATCCAGAAGGAATAGATTCTACATCAACAACAGCTGCATCGCTCATTTTCATTACGGTACCTTTGCCGTAAGCTTTATCTAATTTATCTAATGTAAGTTTAAGTGCTTTTAATTTTGCTTCTTTTTCGTTGCTCATTTTTATTTATTTTTTTCTGAAGTAGTATGCTAAAATAGTACATCTTTTATCATCATACAATTTTATGACGCAACCTTTTTACACATTTTACATCTAGTAAATAAAGTGGGAAGATTTTATGCTATGAAATTGACTAACTAGAGCATTTTTACATGCTGATTAACTCAAACTAATTATTAAAGCATCTAATTTATTAGGTGCTTTTTTATTTTAATTGGGTACTTTTTTTTAAAACCGTACTTTTGCGCTTTAAAAAAAATCTTTAACCTTAAAAATTAGTATAGCATGCAACTGTACAATAAGTTAAGCGCAAAAGAAAGAGCGGAATTAATCGATAAAGCAGGAAAAAATCGATTAACTCTTTCTTTTTATCAATATGCCAAAATTGGCAATCCACAAATTTTTAGAGACCACTTGTTTCTTACTTGGGACGCATTAGACGTTTTGGGTAGAATTTATGTAGCTCACGAAGGTATTAATGGGCAATTATCATTACCTGCCGATCGTTTTAATGAGTTTAAAAATCATTTAGATTCTATTGATTTTTTAAAAGATATCCGATTAAATATTGCCGTAGAACAAGACAATAAATCGTTTTTAAAGCTTAAAGTGAAAGTTAGAAAAAAGATTGTTGCCGATGGTTTAAACGATGATACTTTTGATGTTACCAATAAAGGTATTCATTTAAAAGCTGAAGAATTTAATCAGTTTATTGAAGATGAAAACACTGTTTTGGTTGATATGAGAAATCATTATGAAAGCGAAATAGGTCATTTTAAAAATGCCGTAACCCCAGATGTAGATACGTTTAGAGATTCTTTAGATATTATTGAAGAAGATTTAAAAGACCATAAAGAAGATAAAAACCTGGTTATGTATTGCACCGGTGGTATTCGTTGCGAAAAAGCCAGTGCTTATTTTAAACATAAAGGTTTTAAAAATGTTTATCAATTAGAAGGCGGTATTATAGAATACACAAGACAGGTAAATGAAAATGAGTTAGAAAATAAATTTCTAGGGCAGAATTTTGTATTCGATGATAGGCGAGCAGAACGCATTAGTGATGATGTTATAGCTAATTGCCATCAATGTGGAGATCCTTTCGATGTGCATACTAATTGCGCTAACGAAGCGTGTCATTTATTATTTATTCAATGCCCTAAGTGTAAAGAAGAGATGGAGAATTGCTGTTCTTCAACTTGTATGGAAATAAATAGATTGCCTCACGAAGAGCAAAAAGCCTTAAGAAAAGGGCAAGGTAATAGCAACGATATCTTTAAAAAGGGACGTGCAGATCATTTGCCATATAAAAAAGATTTAAGAAACATTTTCGAAACATTCAAAACTAAAGATCAAAAAAACAACTAGTATGCAAAAAATAGAATTAATGGCGCCTGCAGGAAATTTTGAGTCCTTGCAAGCTGCTTTAGATAATGGTGCAGATTCTGTGTATTTTGGTGTTGAACAATTAAATATGCGTGCTAGAGCTTCTGTTAATTTCACTTTAGATGATTTACCAGAAATAGCAAAACGTTGTCAGTTAAAGCAAGTGAGAACGTATTTAACTTTAAATACCATTGTTTACGATCACGATTTATCTATTGTAAAGACCTTAATAAATAAGGCTAAAGAAGCTAAAATTACTGCTGTAATTGCTATGGATCAAGCTGTTATTATGGCGGCTAGAGAAATTGGCATGGAAGTGCATATTTCTACTCAAATAAACATTACTAATATAGAAACGGTAAAGTTTTATGCCATGTTTGCTGATACGATGGTGTTAAGTAGAGAGCTTAGTTTAAGGCAGGTAAAAAAGATAACCGAACAAATTGAAAAAGACCAAATAAAAGGACCCTCTGGAAAGCTTGTAGAAATTGAAGTTTTCGGACACGGTGCACTTTGTATGGCTGTTTCAGGTAAATGTTATATGAGTTTGCATTCTTATAATTCTTCGGCAAATAGAGGAGCTTGCAAGCAAAATTGTAGAAAAAAATATACGGTTATCGAGCAAGAAACAGGTTTTGAAATGGAAATTGATAATGAGTATATTATGTCTCCTAAAGATTTGTGTACTATTGATATTTTAGATGAAGTTGTCAATGCGGGTATTACCGTTTTAAAAATTGAAGGTCGCGGAAGAGCGCCGGAATACGTTGCCAAAATCATTTCTTGTTATCGTGATGCTATTGATAGTTTAAATGCAGGAACCTATCAAAAAGAAAAGGTAATTACCTGGATGCAAGAACTTGAAAAAGTATACAATCGAGGTTTTTGGAATGGGTATTATCTGGGGCAGAAATTAGGTGAATGGGCAACAGGTTCAGGGTCTCACGCCACTCAAAAGAAAGTGTATTTAGGAAAGGGAACACATTATTTTCCAAAACCTCAAATTGGCGAGTTTAAAATTGAAGCTTATGATATTTCTGTTGGAGATACTATTTTAATTACAGGACCAACAACCGGAGCTCAAGAAGTTGAAGTTGGTGAAATGATGGTGAATGATGAAAAAGGTACCAAAGGCACAAAAGGCGATATGGTAACCATTCCGTTAGGTTTTAGAATTAGACCATCCGACAAGTTGTATAAAATTGTTGAAAGTAAAGTAGAAGCATAATGGTTGTTATTACTTTACAGCGCAATAAATGTATTGGCTGCAATTATTGCGTAGAATTAGCGCCAAAACAATTTCAAATGTCAAAAAAGGACGGGAAATCAGTTTTGTTACATGGAGTTGATAAAAAAGGGTTTTTTACATTAAAATCTAATGAAGAAGCTATTCTTGATGATTGTGAGAATGCTTCAAAAGCTTGTCCTGTTAAGATTATAGATGTTAAAAGTGTTTAAATGAAATTGTCATTCCCATTAAAACGGGAATCTAAATAAGAATTTTGGTTTTAAGAAATTCTTTATTTGTTGGTATTTTAATCTTATCTTTACATCCAAACGGCTTTTTCAGAAATTTAATTTCAAAAAGTTGTTTTTTAATGCTTGTTTTCGTGAAAGTGGAAACTAAAAATATTTATAAACCTTCATTCGTAATAATCTAATTATTAACGAATTCAATATATAATAACATATGGCTTGCGCAAGTTGCTCAACTAAAGACGGCTCTCCAAAAGGCTGCAAAAATAATGGTACTTGTGGTACAGATAGTTGTAATAAATTAACTGTTTTTGATTGGCTAGCAAACATGTCGCTTCCTAATGGAGAAAAGCCATTCGACTGGGTTGAGGTTCGTTTTAAAAACGGCAGAAAAAATTACTATAAAAACACCGAAAATTTAACCTTAAGTATTGGCGATATTGTTGCTACACAAGCACAATCTGGTCATGATATTGGTATGGTTACCCTTACGGGGGAATTGGTGCGCGTTCAAATGAAGCGTAAAAATATTTCTGAAACTCCAGAAGAATTATTAAAAATATACAGAAAAGCAAGTCAAAAAGATATTGATATTTGGCAAACGGCACGCGATAAAGAAGAGCCTATGAAGGTTAAAGCGCGTCAATTTGCAATTGATTTGAAACTTCAAATGAAGATTTCAGATATTGAATTTCAAGGTGATGCTAGTAAAGCAACCTTTTACTATACAGCAGAAGAACGCGTAGATTTTCGTGAACTTATTAAAGTATTTGCGCGTGAGTTTAGAACACGTATAGAAATGAAACAAGTAGGGTTTCGTCAAGAAGCTTCAAGGCTTGGAGGTATTGGCTCTTGCGGACGCGAATTATGTTGTTCTACTTGGTTAACAGATTTCCGTTCGGTAAGTACTTCGGCAGCGCGTTACCAACAACTATCATTAAATCCTCAAAAACTAGCTGGACAATGTGGTAAGTTAAAATGCTGTTTAAATTATGAATTAGATTCTTATTTAGATGCTTTAAAAAGTTTTCCTAAAACAGATATTAAACTTAAAACTGAAAAAGGAACGGCTGTTTGTCAAAAAACAGACATTTTTAAAGGACACATGTGGTATGCTTATGAGGGGGAATGGATGAATTGGCATAAAATAACAACACAACAAGCCAATGAAATTATTGAAGCTAACAAAAAGAATAAACCTATTGCAAGCCTTGAAGAATATGCGTTAGAGCTTGTAGAAGAAGCTGCAACAGAGTTTGAAAACGTTGTTGGTCAAGATAGTTTAACACGTTTTGATAGTCCAAAACCAAATAATAAACGTAGAAACAATAGGAGAAAGCCTAATCAGAAAGGTAATCAAAAAGGAAATCAGAAACCTAACCAGAAGCCCAAACCAAAATCAAATCAGGGTAACCAAGGAAATCAACCTAATAAAAAAGCGGCGCCAAAGAATAAGCCCAATCCAAATAATAGAAATAAAAACAACAATAATAAAAGAAAACCTAAACCTCAAAACAATAAAAATGTTGCGAAATAGTGTCTTGTTATTTTTTTTAATTTTTTCTTTTGTATTTGTGTCTTGTGATTCAAATCGTGTTTTTGATGAATATAAATCAGTGCCTAATGTATGGCATAAAGATTCCATTATAGGGTTTAAAGTAACACCTCCAGATTCAATAAAAAACTATAATTTGTTTGTAAACTTAAGAAATACAAATGCTTACAAATACAATAATTTGTTTTTAATTGTTGAAATGGTTTATCCGCATGGGAAAACTATAAAAGATACTTTAGAATACAGAATGGCAGACCCTAGCGGAAAGCTTTTAGGTACTGGATTAACCGATGTTAAAGAAAACAAACTTTGGTATAAGGGGCAAGATGCACCATTTGTTTTTAATGAAACAGGAGAATATACCGTTAATATTCAGCAGGCTATGCGTGAGAACGGCAAAGTAAATGGTGTAACAGAGCTTGAGGGGATTACAGATATTGGTTTTAGAGTAGAACATATAAATAATAATTAAATGTCACTTCGCGTTATTCTGATTATAATCAGAATAGTTTTAAGACGTATTTATTAAATAAAGTACATGGCAAAAACAAAAAAAAGCACAAAAACACCAGTTCAAGATTTTTCGAAATATATTCGTTGGTTTTGGATTTTATTTTTAGGAGGAATACTATCGGTGGTTCTTATCTTTTTATTAGCATCTTGGGGTGTTTTTGGTGATATGCCAGATCACACCCAATTAGAAAACCCCGAAACTAACTTAGCGACAGAAATTATTTCTTCGGATGGAAAAACACTTGGTAAATTCTATTTTAATGATAATAGAACACCAGTAAGCTATGAGGATTTATCACCAGATTTAGTAGATGCTTTAATTGCAACCGAGGATGCGCGTTTTCAAGAACATTCAGGAATTGATGCTCGAGGTACATTAAGAGCTATCATTAAATTAGGAAGTAGTGGAGGGGCAAGTACTATTTCTCAACAACTTGCAAAACAGTTATTTCACGGTGAAGGATCTAAAAACACATTGGGTAGAATTACTCAAAAAATAAAAGAATGGATTATTGCTATTCGCTTAGAACGTCAATATACCAAAGAAGAAATTATTGCTCAGTATTTTAATATATATGATTTTTTAAATAATGCAGATGGTATTCGTAGTGCAGCAAGAATCTACTTTGGTAAGGAACCTATTGATCTTGATTTAAAAGAGTCTGCGATGTTAGTAGGTATGTTTAAAAATTCTGCATTGTATAACCCTAGAAGGAATCCTGTAGGGGTTAAAAATAGGCGTAATGTTGTTTTAGCTCAAATGTATAAATATGAATACATAACTGAAGCTGTAAAAGATTCACTTCAAAAAACCGATTTAGATTTAAATTATTCGCCAGAATCACATCGTGAGGGTATGGCAACTTATTTTAGAGAATATTTAAGAGGTTTTATGAAGGATTGGATTAAGAAAAACCCAAAGCCCGATGGCTCAAAATGGAATATTAATAGCGATGGTTTAAAAATATACACAACTATTGATTCTCGTATGCAGCAATATGCTGAAAATGCTGTACAACAACATATGTCAAGGTTACAAGCAGAGTTCTTTAATCAAAACACCCCAAAACGTAATCCAACAGCACCGTTTTTAGAGTTAGATAAAAGTGAAATTGACGATTTATTAAATCGTTCTATGAGACAAGGGGAACGCTGGCGTATATTAAAAAAAGCAGGTAAATCAAATAAAGAAATTATAGCTTCTTTTCATAAGCCAACAAAAATGACTGTTTTTGCTTGGAAAAAAGGAGTTGCTAGTGAGGTTGATACGATTATGAAACCTATAGATTCTATGCGTTATTATAAGTCATTTTTACGCACAGGCATGATGTCTATGAATCCGCAAACAGGGCATGTGAAAGCTTGGGTTGGTGGTATTAATTATCGCCATTTCCAGTACGATATGGTTAAACAAGGAAAACGTCAAGTTGGTTCTACATTTAAGCCATTTGTTTATACTGCGGCGATTGATCAGCTTCATTTGTCACCATGCGATGAGTTACCAGACACACCATTTTGTATAGATGCAAATAAATATGGAAATCCTGAAGAGTGGTGCCCTAAAAATTCAGGTGGAGATAACGATTATGGAGGTAACAGAACTTTAAAAAATGCTTTAGCGAATTCTGTTAATACTATAACAGCAAGATTGATTGATAAAGTGGGGCCGCAAACAGTAGCTGATTTAGCAGAAAAGCTAGGAGTGGAGTCTGAAATACCACCAGTGCCATCTATAGCATTAGGAACACCCGATTTAAGTGTTTACGAAATGGTAGGAGCATATTCAGCTTTTGCTAATAAAGGAGTGTATACGAAGCCTGTAATGGTTACAAATATTGAAGATAAAAATGGTACTATTTTGTATCAGTTTAAACCAGAAACACGCGATGTTTTAAGTGATGAAACTGCTTATGTTACCTTAAAACTTATGGAAGGGGTTACTCAATCTGGTTCTGGTGGTAGGTTAAGAGGAAAAGGTCGTGACGCTTACAGGGTTGATTATAGAGAAATAATTACAGGCTATCCTTATGACTTTACAAATCCTATAGCAGGAAAAACTGGAACTACACAAAACCAAAGTGATGGTTGGTTTATGGGTATAGTGCCTAATTTGGTAACAGGTGTATGGGTTGGAGCCGAAGATAGAGCTGCGCATTTTAAAACGATTACTTACGGTCAAGGAGCTGCTATGGCATTACCTATTTGGGGTGTTTATATGAAAAGTTGTTATGCTGATGAAGCTTTGAATATCTCTAAAGAAGATTTTGAAGAACCTGCTGATCTATCAATAAATGTAGATTGTTCAAAAGTTGATGATGATACAACGGTTATTGATGATGATTCTGATGATACGCCAGACGATTTAGATTTTTAGTATTTTCTTCTTCTAACAAGAATTTATTCTCTTTTAAAATAGAAATAGACAAAAACCATTTATTTTGAATGGTTTTTGTTTGACATTGATTACTCATTATAATTCTATTATTCGTAATTTTATATGCATAAAATTGATAATAATGATTAATAAAAAAGTAAATAATGTTGAATTGGCTCTTCAAGGCGTTTCAGATAACATGACTTTTATGCTTGGTGGTTTTGGGCTTAGTGGTATTCCTGAAAATGCTATAGGGCAATTAGTAAAACTTGGCGTAAAAGGTTTAACCTGTATTTCTAACAATGCAGGTGTAGACGATTTTGGATTAGGATTATTACTTCAACAAAAGCAAATAAAAAAAATGGTATCTTCTTATGTAGGTGAGAATGACGAATTTGAGCGCCAAATGCTTTCGGGAGAATTAGATGTAGAATTAATTCCTCAAGGAACATTGGCCGAACGTTGTCGAGCTGCTCAAGCAGGATTTCCAGCCATTTATACGCCTGCAGGTTACGGAACAGAAGTTGCAGAAGGTAAAGAAACCAGAGAGTTTGATGGTAAAATGTATGTATTAGAGCATGCTTTTAAAGCGGACTTTGCTTTTGTAAAAGCTTGGAAAGGTGATGCAGCAGGAAACTTGATTTTTAAAGGAACCGCTAGAAATTTTAATCCCAATATGTGTGGAGCAGCTAAAATAACGGTTGCTGAGGTTGAAGAATTAGTGCCATTAGGAACTTTAGATCCTAATCAAATACATATCCCAGGAATTTTTGTTCAACGTATTTTTCAAGGAGAAACCTATGAAAAGCGTATTGAACAACGTACTGTGAGAGTAAAAGAATAGAGGTTGTTATTCCTGCGAAGACAGGGATACTCTTTTTAAAAATTAAGGTTTAATTAAAAAGATTCCTGCTTTCGCAGGAATGACAAAAGAAAAGATAGATGTTAGATAAAACAGGAATAGCAAAGCGTATAGCAAAAGAAGTGCAAGATGGTTATTATGTTAATCTAGGTATTGGCATACCAACTTTAGTCGCTAATTATGTTCGTAACGATATAGAAGTAGAATTTCAAAGTGAAAACGGTGTTTTAGGCATGGGGCCTTTTCCTTTTGAAGGAGAAGAAGATGCCGATGTTATTAACGCAGGAAAGCAAACTATTACAACATTGCCAGGTGCTAGTTTTTTCGATTCAGCTATGAGCTTTTCTATGATTCGTGGACAACATGTAGACTTAACTATTTTAGGAGCCATGGAGGTTGCTGAAAATGGCGATATAGCCAATTGGAAGATTCCAGGACGCATGGTAAAAGGTATGGGAGGTGCCATGGATTTAGTAGCTAGTGCCGAAAATATTATTGTAGCCATGACGCATACCAATAAAAGAGGCGAATCTAAGTTGTTGAAAAAATGCTCATTACCACTTACAGGTGTTGGTTGTGTGAAAAAAATAGTCACTAATTTGGCAGTGCTTGAGGTAACTAGTGATGGGTTTAAACTTTTAGAACGTGCTCCAGGTGTTACTGTTGAAACTATAAAAAGAGCTACAGAAGGGACTTTAATTATTGAAGGTGATATTCCTGAAATGAGTCTTTAAAGCTTCATAAAAAAATAAATCAAACATAAGAAATCGATTAAAAGTTAAAAAAATACGTATTTCATCGATTTTTTGTGTTTTTTAGCTGATTTATTAAAAAGATGTCTGATATTAGTACTCCCAAACAAACCAAGTTAAATTATAGATTTGCCCCAAATCTATCATGAATTTTACGCTTATGAATATTGCAACAAATCTACCTGAACAACCTACAAATGACGAGAGCAAATTCAAAGAAACTGTAAAAGAAAATTTACGGTTTTTTAAAGGCTTAGTCTATTTAACAAAAAAAATATTCATGCTATAATCCTTTTGGGATAGCATGAATTAATTTTTTTGTGTACTCTTTTTGAGGCGACTTATATATAATATCAGCATCGTCCAATTCTTCTATTTTACCTTTATTCATTACTAATAGTTGATCGCTCATGTATTTTACCACAGCTAGATCGTGCGAAATAAATATATAAGTAAATCCAAAAGTGTCTTTAAGTTCGTTTAATAAATTGAGTACTTGCGCTTGAACTGATATGTCTAAAGCAGAAACCGATTCGTCACAAACAATCAATTTAGGTTGTAGTGCAATGGTTCTTGCGATACCAATACGCTGTCTTTGTCCGCCAGAAAATTCATGAGGATACCGGTTAAAATAATCTTCAGATAAACCAACCCGATTTAAAATATCTATAACTTTTTCTTTGCGTTCTTTATCAGAATTAAAAAGTTGATGTACTTTCATAGGTTCCATAATGGCTTCACCAACAGGAATTCGAGGGTTTAAAGAGGAATAAGGGTCTTGAAAAATAATTTGAATGTCTTTCCTAAGTTTTCTAGTCTCCGTTTTAGAAAGCTTTGTAATATCTATGCCATCATATAAAATTTGTCCAGCAGTCGCTTTATCTAGTTGAAGTATGGCATTTCCTAAGGTTGATTTCCCGCAACCAGATTCGCCTACCAAACCTAAAGTTTCCCCTTCATATAATTTAAAACTAACATCGTTTACAGCTTTAAAAGTCTTTGCTTTGTTAAACCAGTTCCCTTTTGTTATATATTCTTTTTCAACATTAACAACTTCTAGTAAAGGCGTTTTACTATATAATTTTTCGTGATTTTGTTTACGTTCTTCTGGGGTTATAATTGTGTTTGAAACCGTATTATTTAAATAATCGTCAATGGTTGGTAGTGTTTTTAGTCTGGTATCTAAAGACGGACGAGAGTTTATAAGTGCCTTGGTGTAATTATGTTGCGGATTATTAAAAATGTTTGTTACAGCTCCTTCTTCAACAATATTACCTTTGTACATTACTAACACACGATTAGCAATTTCAGAAATTAGAGATAAATCGTGCGTAATAAATATCACGCTCATTTTGGTTTCTGATTGTAGATCTTTAATGAGTTTAATAATCTCTTTTTGTACGGTAACATCAAGAGCGGTAGTAGGTTCGTCTGCTATTAAAATATCGGGTTTACAAGCAATAGCCATAGCAATCATGACACGTTGCTTTTGTCCACCAGAAATTTCGTGTGGATATTTATGATACGTTGTTTTTACTTCGGGAAGTTTAACTTTTTCAAAAAGTAAAAGTGTTTCATTTTTGGCTTCTTGTTTTGTGAGTTTTGTGTGTTGTAATAATATTTCCTGAACCTGTTTTCCACAAGTCATAGATGGGTTTAAAGAACTCATAGGTTCTTGAAAAATCATGGCAATTTTATTACCTCTAATTTTTTGAAATAATTTTGGTGAAATCTTGGTTAGTTCTTCTTCATTATATGTAATGCTACCAAAATTTATTTTTGAAATATTTTTAGGAAGAAGCCCTAGTATAGCTAATGAAGATACTGATTTTCCAGAACCAGACTCTCCAACAATTCCTAAAATTTCATTCTTTTCTAATTTGTATGAAATATTATGAATGACTTCATTTTTTCCAAATGAAATAGATAAATTTTTAACGTTTAATATAGTTTCTTTTGTCATTTATATATATGCATAATTTCATCGTTACTTAATAAATCATCACCTCGTAAACGTAAAAATATTTGAGCTACGGCAATAGTATCTTTTTCGCAATAGATAATAATTCTGTCCACTTCCTTTTCTTCGTAATAAACACGATAGACTTCGCTACCATCAATATCGTCTTTTGGTGATGGAATGCCTAAAACATGAGTTAATAGTTTTAGTGAGGTGTAACTTTTATAATCTCCAAATTTCCATAATTCTAAGGTGTCTAAATGAGGCACCTCCCAAGGTTTTTTGCCAAAAAGATTTAGTTTGTATGGTAATTCTATATTATGAATTATCATACGACGTGCTATATATGGAAAGTCGAATTCCTTACCATTATGAGCACAAAGTAAATGTTTGGTTTGATTAAAATGAGAACTTAATAGGTTTTTAAAGTCTTTTAAAATGGTAATTTCATCGCCATAAAAGGAGGTGACTCTAAACTGTCTTGAATCACCTTTAAAGATAAAGTACCCTACAGATATGCATACTATTTTACCAAATTCTGCCCAAATACCTGCTCTGTCATAAAACTCTTCAGCTGTGAATTCATCTTTTCGTTGGTATTTAGATTTGTGTTCCCAAAGTGCTTGTTTGGTTTCATCCAATTCAGAGAAATACTGTACTTCTGGTACGGTTTCAATATCTAGAAATAATATGTTTTCAAGATGTAATTTAGCAATCATTCATTTAACATTTTATAAGCTTCTTCAATATAAATTGAAATGTCATCTGTAAACTCACCAACACCTTCATCTGGTGATTTTCTATGTCCTAAGCGAACAATAATAACATTGTCATTAGGCTCTACTATAACGTATTGTCCTAGATGCCCACGCATCATAAAAAAGTGCTTATCTCCAACTTTTTTTAGCCACCATCCATAACCATATTCTGGACTTTCTTTAAATCTTGGCGTTATAGATTTTGCTACAAATGCAGAGTCTAAAATTTGTTTACCATTCCATTTACCATGGTCTTTATATAGTTTACCAAAGCGCGCAAAATCTCTAGCATTACTAGAAATACAACAGAAAGCTTTTGCTAGTTTGTGGTCTTCATCATCTAATTGCCAAAGGGCATCATCGGTTGCTCCCATAGGCTGCCAAAAGCTTTCAGAAAGATAATTTGAAAGCGATTTTTTTGTTGCTTTTTGAATAATCATTCCAAGTAATTGGGTGCTTCCGCTTAAATATTCAAATTCTACACCTGGGGTTTTAACTACCTTTTGATTTAAGATAGTTTCAGCTAAATCATCATCATAATTAGCTCTTGCTGTTACTGAAAACGGACTTGTGTAATGTTCTACCCAATCGAGGCCAGAAGCCATGGAGGCTAAATCGCCAACTGTAGTTTTTGCATAGTTATATTGTGGGTAAAAATCGCTTATAGGTTGGTCTAAATTTTTAATGTACCCATCCATAATAGCTTTTCCTAGTAAAGACGTTACAATGCTTTTTGCCATAGAAAACGAATTGGTTTTAGAGTTTTTATTAAACTCATCATAGTAGTTTTCAAACCAAATACTGTCATTTTTTATGATTAGATACGCTATGGTTCCCCAATCTTTATTAACTGTAGAAAGTTTTTCAGTTTCTTTTACAGTATTATAATCTTTATGGTTTAACCAAGGACTCGTGTTGTTTCCTGTTTTTATTGTGTCGTTTTCAAAATAAGGATAGTCGTCAATAAAAGCTGTATTATGACCTGTAAAGTAAACAATTTTAGCACCTCTAATTATGTAGCCGTAATCAAAAATATAAAGTAAAGCTATAAGTGCTATAATTGTAATAATAAGCCATTTAAAGAACTTTTTTAGAAATTTCATTTACTTAATGTTTAGTTGAATTAAATATAATAATAAAACCCAACATGAAACGATTCATCTATGCTTTTTTAAAAAATACTGCTTAGTATAATTCTTAACCCCCATGCTAAAGATGCTTTTGTTTCTCTATTATTTAATTTGCAAATGTCTTTGGAAGTAATAATACATTCTATTCCCATTAAAGCTGTTGAAACAGATAATAGTTTATTATAAACATCCTTTTCAATTTGATTTCTATAAGGAATAAGCGCTAATTTTAATGCTGCCATTCTTTTGGAACTTTTTGTTAGTTGTGTTTTATATGAATCGTCTTCTTTTAAGTAAATACTTAAATATTTACGGAATGCTGCTTCGTTATTTATTGCTAATTCATTAAAATAATCTTGAATGTATAATATGCGTTCTATTATTGGAAGATGTTTAGTTTCTAGAAATGTATTTTCTGTAGATTTTGTTAGAATTTCTAAACTCGCCTCAGAACATAAAATATCGATGTTCGAAAAATAACGATATATAGTAGCTCTAGAAATATTAGAAGCTTTAGCTATATCTTCAAGACTAAAGTTTTGGCCTTGTTTTAATAGCTCTTGTGTGGTGTTTAATATTTTAAGTCTTGTTTTTTCCTTTTGTGCTTTACGCCCTGAATTTAATGCGAGATCACTCATGAGATTTTTGTCTTATAAAAAATAAATATACAAAAAAGCGATTAAAATTTTTGTGAGACAAATATCTCATGAAATAAAAAACAAAGCATTTAGGTTTTAAATACTTGAAAATAAAGGACTTTGTGTGTTTATTGAAGTTGTGAAAAAGATTGTTGAACGTTAAAACAACGATAGTTGCTTGAAAGGACTCTCGTGGTCTAATAACCATTTTTTCCGATGTAAACCACCTGCGTAACCGGTTAAACTACCGTTTGAACCAATAACTCGATGACAGGGAATGATAATCCAAAGGGGGTTTTTACCATTGGCATTAGCAACAGCTCTAATAGCTTTTACATCGCCTAACTGTTTAGAAAGTCCTAGATAAGAAGTGGTTTTGCCGTAAGGAATATTTAATAAAGCATCCCACACTTTTTTTTGAAAATCGGTTCCTTGCGGGTTTAAATTTAAATCAAATTGTTTTCTAGAACCTTCAAAGTATTCATTTAACTGAATGACACAATCTTCTAATTCTATGGGAATTATATCTGTAGTTTTTTCTTCTGAGTTAAGAACAGTAACTGATGAAATACCATTAATGTCTCCAAGAATTTTAGTAAAGCCTAAAGGAGATTTAATGATGCAAGTTTCCATTAGTCTTCAGTTTTAGGATTTTCTATAATGCCTAATTTTTTCGCACGTGCTTCCCAGTTTTTCCTTGCTTGGTGTTGTAAATCACTAACATTATCACTTTCGTCCATAATTTCAAGTCCAAGTAATGTTTCAATAACATCTTCCATAGTAACTAAACCACTAACTGTTCCGTATTCATCAACAACTAAAGCCATGTGGTTTCTTGTTTCAACAAGTTGTTCAAACAGTTTAGGAATGGGTAAGTCTCTATTTATTATAATGATATGGCGTTTTAAATCTAATAGCTTTTTTGAGCCATTACCAAGTGCCATTTCTTTAAAAACTTCATCTTTTAAAACGAGACCTTTTATATTATCTGGATTATCAGAATAAATAGGAATTCTTGAAAAACGGAGGTTGAGGTTTCTTTTAAAAAAGTCTTCTACCGTTGTGTTATCGTCTTCAACTTTCATAACCGTTCTAGGTGTCATAACATTTTTAGCCATAACATCTTTAAAGGTTAGTAAGTTTTTAATTACTTTACTTTCGCTTTCTAAAAACACACCTTCTTCATGAGCCATGTCGGTCATTACATGAAAATCTTCACGACTTAATACACTTCCGTGATGTCCTTTACCGCCAATTAATTTTGTAGTAAGTTGTAAAAGCCATAAAATACCCGTCCATTTTAAAGGGAATATTAAAATTTTTAAAGCTTTTGTTGTGAAGTTCGCAAAGCTTTTCCAATAGGTGGCTCCAATGGTTTTAGGAATAATTTCTGATGCTACTAATATTAAAAGCGTCATAATTGACGATACCACTCCAACCATTATTTCTTCGGTAAATTCAATACCTAAAAACGATGTTGTTTGAGACCCGTATAGTTCTGTATATGCCACTTTTGCTTGTACACCAACTAGTATCGCTCCAACAGTATGAGCAATAGTGTTAAGAGTAAGAATTGCTATTAGCGGTCTGTCTACGTCTTTTTTTAAAGTTTCTAAATCTGTAGCGTATCCTTTGTTTTCTTTCTTCTTAACATTTATAAAAGTAGGTGTAACGCTTAGTAGAACAGCTTCTAGAATGGAACATAAAAAAGAAAAGAATATTGAAATGATTCCGTAGAAAAGTAATAATGCCATAAGAGATTTTAAATTTATGCTAAATTACGAAATCAATTTCATAAAAAGTTAGAAGAAGTGATTTGTGATTTTTTGCTACTTTTATATTACATTAGTGAGTATTTTTTTACTTTTAACAAAATAGATATAAAATATTAATTTGAAACCATTTTTTCTTCATATAGTTTTCTTCCTTTTTATTAGAAGCATTCTATATGCACAGGTTTCACCAGATAATCCTCATATAATTCCTTCTCATGAGTCGTATGCCGAAAAAGTGTATTTACAGTTAGATAAAACTGTATATACATCAAGTGAAACCATTTGGTTTAAAGCTATCGTTACAAAAGCATCAAACCATATACCAACCGATTTAAGCGGTATATTGTATGTGGAGTTAATTAATCCGTACAAAAAAATTATAGACAAGCGTTTACTAAAGCTTAACAATGGACTAGCAGACGCTTCTTTCAGTCTTCAAAATTATGAATCTGGACAATATTTAATTAGAGCTTATACAAAGTGGAATACTAATTTCGAGCAAGACTTTATATTCAATCAATATATCCAAATTCATACATTAGAAGAGAAAGCAGACCCGATACAAGCAGTAACATTAACCAAAACAGATAGTGAAACGTTTAAACTTTCGGCACAATTAAATCCGTCATTGATAGATGCTAAATTCAAGGGAAAACTTAAAGTCTATTTAACTTTAGATGGAAAAGCAGATTCTTTAGAAGTAAAAAAAGATAAAACAGGCTATTATAATTTTGACCATCCTTTACCTGAAGAAACTAAGCAAGCTACTTTACAATTAAATTTGGATAATTTTAATAGTTTTTCTAAAACCATCGCATTAAATGAAGATGAATTAGATCTTCAGTTTTTCCCTGAAGGAGGCGTATTGGTGAGTGGCTTAAAAAGTGTTGTAGGCTTTAAAGCTATTGATTATGCTGGTAAGGGAAAAGAAGTTACAGGAAACATCGTAGACGAAGAAGGGCAGATAATTTCTACCTTTAAAAGTAATCATTTAGGTATGGGGAAAGTGCCGTTTACACCGCAACTTAATAAACAATATTATGGGACTATAACTGGTAGTCAAGGGGCCGTTATTAAATATCCTTTCCCTAAGGCTTCTTCGGTTGGAATGGTATTAAATATTACTGAAGATGAAAAACATATAAATGTTTTAGTCAGTTCCAATCCTTCTTTCGAAGATAAATCAATTTCTTTACGAGTAAGACATAGAGGGGTAACAGATTATTATTCTAATATTAAAATAAAAGGTAAGACCTTTTACAAACAATTTGAAAAAGCCTTATTCCCCGAAGGTATAATAGAATTTACCATTTTTAACAGTAATCAAATTCCTGTTTGCGAACGTTTATTTTTCAATATTAATAAAAAGGAACAATTAAACATTGTAGTTAAACCAAACCAAACTGTTTATGGACAGCGAGATAAAATTAAGCTTAACATAGACATTAAAGATTTTAATGATGTCCCTGTAAATGGGAATTTATCTGTTTTAGTTATTAATAAAGATCAATTAGGCGATATGCAGGCATTACGTCAAAACATACGGTCTTACTTTTTGTTATCTTCAGAATTAAAAGGTGAAATTGAAGATTCAGGATATTATTTTAAAGATGAAAATAAATCTGAAGATCTTGATGTTTTAATGCTTACACAAGGATGGAGAAAGTATAATTATAAAACCCCAAAAAGTATATTTATTAATGAACCAGAAAAAGGACTTACTGTAAAAGGTAGAATAGGTGAAGTCATAAATGCTACTAAGCTATCAAAAAAATCAGTTGATTTAATAATGATAACTTTTGGTGATGGCGCTAAAGAGTTTTATACACAACAAGTAGATAGTACAGGCTTATTTAATTTTAATATAGACGATGTGTATGAAGACAACTTAGAAGTTGTAATTCAGTCTAAGAATAAAAAAGGAAAAAATAAAGATTATACTATTAGATTGGATAAAAAAAAGGTTCCTAAAATCCAGTATAATCCTCAAAAAAAGATTGAAGTTGTAGATACCATCATTGATGCCTTTTTGGAAAAAGCGAAAGCGCATGAAAAAGTTATTGATGCTTTTAGAAAATCAGAAGGAACCATAGAACTTGATGAAGTTTTATTAGATGGCTATAAATTGACACCGCAACGAGAAAAAATGATGAAACTACACGGGCCACCAGATGTTGTAATTGAAGATAAAGAATTGCAGAGTAAAATAAAAAAGTGGTCGTTTGGGTTATATAGTATTCTTCTTTTTAATTACCCTAGAGAATTGAGTGTAAGAAGAGTCGGTAGAAATGGCGGGTTTTTATACGCAAATGTTCATGGAGCTAATTTCACTTTCATTATTATAGATGGGGTGCCAGTAAAAATTGAGAATTATTCATTAATTGAAAGTTTGCCTACAGAGGAAATTAAAAGTGTAGAAATAATAAAAAATCCAAAGAATTCATTAAAATATGTAAATGAAGTGTTAGGTAACCCTATGGCTTTAGATCCTATGGCAACAATTTCTTTTATAAATATTTACACTTATGCAGGTAAAGGGTTGTTTAGTGTACAAAGAACACATGGTATTTCAAAAAAGACCATTCCCGTATTTTCAACACCTCGAGAATTTTATGCACCCAAATACGAAAACTTAACAACTCAAGATTGGAAAATACCAGATTTAAGATCGTTGGTTTATTGGAACGCTAATTTGCAAACCAATACAGATGGTAAAGCTGTTGCTGAATTCTATAATGCTGACGATATAGGAGATATGTTAGTAGTTATTGAAACCATCACAGCAGATGGAAAAATAGGCTATCAAGAAACGACTTATACCGTTGAAGAAAAACTTGAAAGGTAAGTAGTTTTAAGAAATCAATTTCACAACATCCTTAGCAAAGTAACTTGCTATAATATCTGCGCCAGCACGTTTAAATGCCGTTGTTGTTTCCATCATCACTTGATCGTGATTTAGCCAGCCTTTTTCGGCAGCGGCTTTTATCATGGCATATTCACCTGAAACTTGATAAACAGCAATAGGTACATCTACTTCATTTTTAATATCTCTTAAAATATCAAGGTATGAAATACCTGGTTTTACCATAACAATATCGGCACCTTCATCAATGTCTAATTCGGTTTCTCTAAGTGCTTCAAAACGGTTTCCATAATCCATTTGATAGGTTTTTTTGTCTTTTGGAACATCAACCAAATCTACAGGAGCAGAATCTAAAGCATCGCGAAAAGGACCATAGAAGGCCGATGCGTATTTAGCAGAATAGCTCATAATACCTGTATCGGTAAAATCTTCGTCTTCTAAAGCTTCACGAATAGATAGAATACGACCATCCATCATATCGCTAGGTGCTACAAAGTTTGCTCCTGCTTCGGCATGAGATAAGCTCATTTCGGTTAAAACTTCAACAGTATCGTCGTTTACAATCTTTCCGTTTTCAATAATACCATCATGTCCGTATGAAGAATAAGGATCCATAGCCACGTCGGTCATAACAATCATATCTGGGCACACATTTTTAACGGTTTTAATGGCGCGTTGCATCAATCCGTTTGGATTTAAAGCTTCAGTACCTTTATTGTCTTTTAGGTTATCAGGCACTTTTACAAATAATAAAACAGATTTTAATCCCAGTTTCCAAAGTTCTTTTACTTCACCTTCTAATAAATCTAAACTATAACGAAAATAATTTGGCATAGATGCAATTTCATCTTTGATGCCTTTGCCTTCAACAACAAAAAGTGGCACTAAAAAATCGTTTGGAGTTATGATGGTTTCTCGAACTAAAGAACGAATGGCTTCATTGGTTCTTAATCTTCTATTTCTTTTTATTGGATACATGTTTATTAGTTAAAAAGTTAAAAGTATAAAGTTAAAAAGTTTTAACTCGTACTTGAAAAGTGTTTTTAGGTTTCGTTTGTTTCCTACTTGTTATTTATTTGCTTAATCCTAAATATTTCCAGTGATTATTTTCTTTTACAAATGCCGATTTTTCATGTATAACTTCTATAGTTCCATGTTCATAAAAATAAGCGTTAAAAGTTACCGTGCCTTCGGAATCGTTTTGTTTTCCTTTGCTAGTTTCTAGTATTTCTAATTTTATCCATTGCACAGATTTTGCCCATGCAACAATAGATTTTTTCTCTTTTAAAGTACGTGTTTTGGTATGATGACTCGTCATTAAATAATCGCCATTAGCTACCACAAATGCGCTATATCTAGAACGCATGAGTTGTTCTGCTGTTTTTGCTTCAGCTAAATTTTTATGCACTTTTTCGCAACAATTAGTAAAGGGTTTTAAGCTTCCGCAGTAACAATCCATTTTATGTTTTTAAACCCAATCAATAGGGTTTTGTAATATGTTTATTAAACGTTCTTCTTCGCTACCAGCTTCAGGGTGATGATCGTAAACCCACTGCACATGCGGTGGTAAACTCATTAAAATACTTTCTATACGTCCGTTGGTTTTTAATCCAAATAAGGTGCCTTTATCATGAACTAAATTGAATTCAACATAGCGTCCACGACGTATTTCTTGCCATTTACGTTGTTCGTCTGTATATGGTAACGCTTTTCGTTTTTCAACAATTGGTACGTAAGCTTCAAGGAAGCTATCTCCAACTTCTGTAACAAAGTTATACCAATTCTGCATAGTCATGTCTTCTGATGCTTTGCAATAATCGAAAAACAAACCACCTAAGCCTCTACCTTCGTTACGGTGTGCATTATAAAAATATTCGTCGCAACGAGCTTTGTATTTAGGGTAGAATTCAGGATTGTGCTTATCGCAAGCCGTTTTACAAGTTTGATGAAAGTGTTTTGCATCTTCATCAAATAAATAATAGGGCGTTAAATCTTGTCCGCCACCAAACCATTGGTTTATAATGTTTTTGTTTTCATCATACATTTCAAAATAGCGCCAATTAGCATGAACCGTTGGTACCATTGGGTTTTTAGGGTGCAAGACTAAACTTAGTCCACAGGCAAAAAAATCGGCTTCGCCTACTTTAAACATTTTTTGCATGGTATCTGGTAACTTGCCATGAACCGCTGATATATTAACACCGCCTTTTTCAAAAACGTTGCCGTTTTCAATCACACGTGTGCGTCCGCCGCCGCCTTCTGGTCGTTTCCAAAGGTCTTCTTGAAATGTAGCTTTTCCGTCAATTTCTTCAATTTTTGAGGTAATGCTGTCTTGTAAACTTTGTATGTATTGGTAAAATTTGTCTTTCATTTTTATTTATTCTATTTCATTATACAATTCGTATAATTCCATGTCTAATGCTTTTTCTCCCGATGGCGTAAATTCGTTTTCTAATGTTCTTTTCCAAATAAAATTACAGTTTTTAGCAACGGTTACACTTGCTATATTTGTTTTATAAACGATGATTTGAAGTGTTTTTAATCCAAGGACTTCAAAAGCATAGTCTGATAATTTTTTTATGGCATTTGTTGTGATGCCTTTGCCTTCATAAGGATAGCCAATACAATATGCGAATTCCCCTTGTTTTTTAGTCCAGTTTAGTTCTTTAATATAGACTAAGCCTACCAGTTCATTGGTTTCGTTTTCTTTTATGGTGAATAAGAATTCTTCTTTTAAGTTGAATTGTTTCACCTTTTTTTGAACGAAAAGATTAGATAAGGTTGGCGTTAAATTTTGCTCTAATGTTTTTGGAAAATAGCGTTTTAATCGGTCTTCATTTGAAACTATAAAGTTGCAGAGATTCCAAGCATCTTTAATCTGGATAGGTTCTATGTAGAAGTTGTCGAAATTAAGCTGCATTAGGTAAATTGTTTTTCAGTTTAAGGGCATCAACGGTTTTTAATGTTGCTGCAGTAACCGATAATGGTAGCACTAAAATTACACCAATTATTGGAATTAATAAAAACAGAATAAAAACAATACCATTGCCAATAGCTAAACCACGATGTTTACGAACAAATTGTAGGCTTTGCTTGTATTTAAAATGACGTTCTAGCGTATAATCCATATTACCAAAACCTGCATAATAGGCCTGTAGCATAAACAGTAGAAAGGTTGAAAATATATTGACTATGGGAATGAATTTAAGTAGTAGTAACGGTATGGTTAAAAATAATTCCATAATTAAGTTCCTACCATTAATGCGAATACCTCGAATAAGCTGTTGAGAAAAACTGGTGTTTCTATGGTTATGATTTGTGATGCCTGTTAAATCTGCTTCAATTTTTTCGGAAACGGGGCTCATAAAAGGTGCAGATAAAGCCATTATGATGTGTTTAAAAAGAATGAGGCCAATGATTACAACTATGAGTCCGCCAATAAAATTACTAATTGATGCGAATGTGTCGTGTCCCCAATTCCAAAGCCATGCTTTAGAAATGAAACTTCCAATATTATCGGATAATCCATAGGCTGAAACACCGATAAGAAGTGCTGTTACGAAACTTATAATCATAGGAATTACAAAATACTTCCAGAGTTTTAATTTTGAAATTAAACTGAAAGCACCGAAGTATGCTTTAATTCCTGAAATGATGTTTTTAATCATAAAGCCTCTCCCTAGCCCTCTCCAGAGGAGAGGAGATTTGTTTCGTAAAGCTATTAAATTTATTTATATTTTCAATGTTTTATACCTCTATAAGAGTTTCTCCCTTTTGGGGAGATTAAGAGGGGCTTTTATATTCTTTAACGGCATCAATAAACGCTTTAGCATGATCTAACGGGATGTTAGGTAAAATACCATGACCAAGGTTTACAATGTATTTGTCTTTACCAAATTCGTTAATCATTTGGTGAACCATTTTCTTTATTTCTGCTGGAGGAGAAAACAAACGTGTTGGATCGAAATTACCTTGAAGCGTAATGTTTCCGCCAGTTAAATAACGTGCGTTTCTTGCTGAACAGGTCCAGTCTACACCCAAAGCCGAAGCGCCAGATTTTGCCATTTCGTCTAGAGCAAACCAACAACCTTTACCAAAAGCAATTACGGGAGCATCATCTTTTAAAGCATCGATGATTTGCTGAATGTATTGCCATGAAAATTCTTGATAATCGACTGGAGAAAGCATGCCTCCCCAAGAATCGAATACTTGTACGGCGTTACAACCTGCTTTTACTTTTTCTTTTAAATAGGCAATGGTAGTATCTGTTATTTTTTGTAATAATTGATGTGCTGCAATAGGATTAGTGAAACAAAACTCTTTGGCTTTATCAAAGTTTTTACTGCCTTGACCTTGTACGCAATAGCATAAGATTGTCCAAGGAGAACCTGCGAAACCAATTAACGGAATTTCATCGTTAAGTTTTTCTTTGGTTGCTTTTATAGCTTCGTAAACGTAATTTAATGCTTCTTTTACGTCTGGCACGATAACATTATCAACGTCTTTTTGAGAGCGAATAGGGTTTGGTAAATACGGACCAAAATTTGGTTTCATTTGTACCTCAATATTCATAGCTTGAGGAATAACCAAAATATCGCTGAATAAAATAGCAGCATCCATTCCGTATCGTCTGATAGGTTGTACCGTGATTTCACTCGCTAATTCTGGTGTTTGACAACGTGTAAAGAAATCGTATTTTTCTTTTATTGCCATGAATTCTGGTAAATAACGTCCTGCTTGACGCATCATCCAAACTGGTGGGCGGTTTACCGTTTCTCCTTTTAATGCTCTTAAAAATAAATCGTTTTTAATACTCATATCTTTTGTCATTCCTACGACAGCAGGAATCTTTTAAATTGAAACTTAAATTTTATAAAAATGGATTCCTGCCTGCGCAGGAATGACAATTATTACACGTAATGTTCGTTTACCAACTCAATTACACTTTCTACCGTTGGTACTTTTGCAACTCTTACATCGCTAAAATGCTTTCTTGCTTCGTTAGCTGTTGTTTCTCCAATGCAAAATGCAATAACTTCTGCGTTGTTTTTTTGAACAAAACTTTCAACGGTTGATGGACTATAAAACATAGCTGCTTCAACCGATTCGTCAACTTTTAAACCATCATATTTGGTTTCATAAGCTTCAACTTCGTTCACTTTTATATTGTTTTCTTCTAAAATTGTTGGTAAAGCATCTAATCTGATGTCGCTACAAAAGTATGTTACTTCGGTACCTTCAATGTATTCAACTAAATATTCTGCTAGTTTTTTTGCATTCTTTTCAGCGTGAGCAACTTTACCTATTTTGTTTTCAACTAAGCGTTTGGTACGACGACCAACACAGTAAATGTTTTTAAATTGAAGTTCGATAGCCGAATAATTAGTAACTAAAGATTCAACAGCATTTTTACTAGTAATAACAACATTCCTAATTTCATTTTTTAAGAAACGCGGATGTATTCTATTCAAGCTTATTTTTATAAAATCACTGCTATCAACCACTACTTTTTCATGAAACAACAAACGTTGGTCTTCAGTAAATGACTTTGTTGAATAAACTTTTGTTTCTTTAGTAGAATTCTTAATGTTATCCATCAAGCGTTTACCGCCACGTTCAATAACAAAATCGGCACAAAACTGTGCTATATCATGATGTTCTCCTAGTTTTTTTACTCTGGTAACATCGATTCTTTTAGATCCATCCGGACTTAATAAAACTCCTTTAAAGTTAATTTCTTCGTCTTTTATGTAAGCCAAAGCTCCAATAGGAGCGGTACAACCACCTTCTAGTTTATTTAAAAATTCGCGTTCAATACTTGTGCAAATTTCAGTTTCTTCATGATTTAACTCAGCGCAAGCAGCTTTAATGTCTTCATCTTCTTCTAAAGCAGTAATCATAATAGCACCTTGTGCAGGAGCAGGAATCATCCAGTCTAAATTAATAGCTTCTTCTGGTCTTATTCCAATTCTACCAATACCAGCTGCTGCGAAAATGGCTCCGTTCCAATTTTCATTATCTTCAAGTTTTTGTAAACGTGAGTTCACATTACCTCTTAAATCTACAATTGTATGTGTTGGGAATCTGTTTAACCATTGCGCACGTCGGCGTAAACTACCTGTAGCAATAATGGCATCTTTTGCGCCTAAAAACTCTTCGTTGTTTTTAAAAACTAAAGTGTCGTTTACGTTACCGCGTTTTAAAACAGCGGCTTGTACAATGCCTTTTGGAAGTACGGTTGGTACATCTTTTAAGGAATGAACGGCAATGTCGATATCGTTATTTAACATAGCAATATCTAAAGTTCTGGTAAAAATACCGGTAATTCCTAACTCGTATAAGGGTTTGTCTAAAACTAAATCGCCTGTAGATTTTACAGGAACGAGCTCGGTTTTATGACCTAAATTTTCAAGTTGACTTTGCACTATTTTGGCTTGCCATAGTGCTAATTCACTATCGCGTGTGCCAATTCTTATGGTTTTAGACATTTTTTGTTGAAGGTTCTAATTGGAACACTTTTTTTATAAGTTCTAGACTCTCGTCTGTAGAAATCGTGTCATCTTTTAAATGATGCGCGAAATGATTGGTTATTTTTTGAATGATATTATTGCTAATTAATTCGGCTTGAGTTTCATTAAAGTCCGATAGTTTTTTGCGTTGTGTATCTAACTCGGCCGTAGCAAAATCATTCAATTTATGTTTTAACGCTTTAATGGTTGGAGCAAACTTTCTAGTTTCTAACCATTGATTAAATTCTGTTTTAACGTCTTCTATAATAGTTTCGGCTAATGGAATATGTTTTTTACGCGCTTCTAAAGTTTGATCGGTTATTTTTGATAAATCATCTAGATGAACAAGTGTTACATTGTCTAATGTTTCAACATCTTCATTTACATTTTTAGGAATTGATAAATCTAAAATTAAAAGAGGTTTTTTAGATTGAATAATTTGTTTGTCTACCGTTGGGCGGTGTGCACCAGTAGCAACAATTAATATATCAGATTCGTTAATTTCTTCTTGTAAATTCGCATAATCTTTAACTAATAAATTGAACTTCCCAGCAATTTGTTCTGCTTTATCTTTTGTTCTATTTATTAAAGTAATGTGTTCGTTTTCGGTATGCTTTACAAGGTTTTCACAAGTGTTTCTTCCTATTTTACCTGTTCCGAATAACAAAATATTCTTGTTAGAAACATCTTCAACGGTGTTAAAAATATATTGAACCGAGGCAAATGATACCGAAGTTGCTCCCGATGAAATGTCTGTTTCTGTTTTTATACGTTTGCTTGCTTGAATAACAGAATTAACTAAACGCTCAGTAAAATGATTAAGTAAACCGTGTTTTCTTGAAAGTTTTGCACTTGATTTTAACTGACTAATAATTTCAAAATCACCTAAAATTTGACTGTCTAAACCGGAACCAACGCGAAACATGTGCGCAATAGCTTCGTTGTTTTTATATATGTAAGCTACTTCTTGAAATTCTTCAACAGTACCTTTTGTATTATCACAAAGTAATTGAATAAGTTGAAAGGGGTGTTGGGCAAAACCATAAATTTCGGTTCTATTACAAGTAGAAGTAACTACTAAACTTTCAATATTGTTTTCTTTTGCTTGATTTAGAAGCGCTAGCTTAGAGTCATCATCTAAACTAAAGTGTCCTCTTATATCTGCATCGGCCTTTTTATAACTCAAACCAATAGCATAAAAGTAATTACTTCTTGAAATATTGTACTTCTGCATGTTGCTATACCTGAAATTGTGAAGCAAATGTATATCGATTGCTATAAAAAAAGTAACGCTCAAAGAACTTTTAATATCGTTTGTGGTTTTTTGCCCTGTTTTTTGATGATTATATGATATTTGTCATATTTTTGCATAGTATATAGCATATTTGAGACGATTAATTTATAACGAATCTAAATAAAGAGGTGTCATGAATGATAAAACTGATAGTAAAAATGTCGCTAAAGGTTCTTTTGAAGAAACAGAAGTTGATGAAGGGTTTTCTGTATTAGTTCATAAAAATGATAAAAGTGTCGCTCAAAGTGTTGAGAAGTACATAGATAGCGATTATATACAATTTCATTTTTGTTTAAAGGGATCTAGTAAGTTTCTTTTTAACGAAGGTAGGTATGGTTTAAATGTTTCTGAAGAAAATTCGTTGTTACTTTATAATCCGCAACAAGATTTGCCAATAAACCTTCACGTAGAGCCTAATTCTTGGATGGTTTCGGTGTTAATTTCTATAAAAAAGTTTCACGGTTTGTTTTCTCAAGAAGCCGATTATATTTCATTTTTAAATAATGATAATAAGGACAAGAAATATTATAAAGACGGCATTATTTCGCCATCCATGGCTATTGCATTAAATCAGTTAATTAATTTTAATTTAAACCATTCTATAAAATCTTTATATTTTAAAGGAAAGGCTTATGAGCTTTTAAGTTTGTATTTTAATAGAAGTGAAGATGCTAATGTTGAGCAATGTCCGTTTTTAGTTGATGAAACTAATGTTATTAAAATAAGGAAGGCTAAAGATATTGTTGTATCTAGAATAGCCGAACCACCTAGTTTACAGGAATTAGCAGATGAAATAGGGCTAAGTCTTAAAAAGCTTAAAGAAGGATTTAAACAAATATATGGCGATTCGGTATTTAGCTTTTTGTTTGATTATAAGATGGAAGTTGCTAGAAAATTGTTAGAAGCAGGAAATGATAATGTAAATGAGGTTGGGCTTAAAGTAGGGTATAGTACTTCGAGTCATTTTATTGCTGCATTTAAAAAGAAATATGGCACTACGCCAAAAAAATACATCATGTCTTTAAATTAGAATTAAAAAAAAAGAAAAAGATGAAATATTTAACCCCCGAAATTGAAGCTTTATCTAAAAATGAGAACACGAAATCTTTAGCAAGAACAAATGTGTCTTGTGGCATTTTTCAAGATTGTGATTATAATGAAGCGCGCCCAAAATTATATCATCAAAAAAAATCAGATAAAAGTCAAGGTTGATTTTTAAATTATGTATAATTTACCTGTCTAAAAAAAAGAAATGAAAAAAGGAATCCTATTAGTTAATCTAGGCTCGCCAGATAGTCCAGAACCTAAAGATGTAAAAAAATATTTAGGTGAATTTTTAATGGACGAGCGTGTTATAGATTTGCCACTTGTAGCAAGAACAGCACTGGTAAAAGGTATTATTTTAAATACACGACCTAAGCAATCGGCTGCAGCTTATAAAAAAATCTGGTGGGATGAAGGTTCTCCACTAATTGTACTGTCTGAAAGACTTCAAAACAAAGTACAAGAGCAAGTAGATGTGCCTGTAGCTTTAGCGATGCGTTATGGTAGCATGACTATAAAAAAAGGACTTCAGGAATTAGTAGATAAAGGAGTAGATGAGGTATTGTTGTTTCCGTTATATCCACAGTTTGCTATGGCTACTACAGAAACTATTACGGTATTAGCAGAAGAACTTCGTCAAGAGTTTTTTCCGAATCTAAAAATAGAATCGGTTCCTGCCTTTTATAACAAACCAGATTATATTGAAGTGCTTGCTAACTCCATAAAAAAACATTTAGAAGGTAAAAATTACGAGCATTTATTGTTTTCTTATCATGGTGTTCCAGAACGTCATATTAGAAAAAGCGATGTTACTAATTCGCATTGTAAAATAGATAAAAGTTGTTGTGTAACACCTAGTAAAGCGCATGAGTTTTGCTATAAACACCAGTGTTTAGAAGTTACCAGATTGGTTGCCGAAAAATTGCAATTTGAAGAAGGTTCGTATTCTACATCTTTTCAATCGCGTTTAGGGTTTGATCCGTGGTTGCAACCTTATACAGATAGAACTATTGAGCGTTTAGGAAAACAAGGCATTAAAAATATGGCCATTGTAACACCTGCTTTTGTGAGCGATTGTTTGGAGACTTTAGAAGAAATTGCCATGGAAGGACAAGAAATTTTTCATGAAATGGGCGGACAAGATTTTACAACCATACCTTGTTTAAACGATGATGCCGAATGGGTGGTTTTAATTGCTAAATGGATTAAAACATGGGAAGCGTCTAAAACAGCAGCAGTATAATAATGTCTAAAATAGCGTCTCAAGATTTAGGAACACAACCCATTGGGAAATTGTTGATTAAACAAGCGGTTCCTGCTTCGATAGGGATTTTAGTCATGTCACTAAACATCCTAATCGATACCATTTTTGTAGGTCATTGGATTGGTGCTTTAGCCATTGCTGCCATAAATGTAGTATTACCAGTATCTTTTTTTATTGCAGCTTTGGGGATGGCAATTGGTGTTGGTGGGTCTTCAATCATTTCACGTGCTTTAGGTGCTAATAATAAAGATAAAGCGCTTAAAACTTTTGGAAACCAAATAATGCTAACGTTTTTGTTTACAGTTTTATTTGCGGTGTTTGGCTTGTATTTTGTAGATACATTAATTCCTGCTTTTGGAGGAAAAGATAATATTTTTGACCCTGCAAAAATTTATTACGAAATTATTCTTTATGGTGTGCCAATCCTTGGGTTTGTCATGATGGGTAATAATGTAATTCGAGCAGAAGGCAAACCTAAATTTGCCATGTATGCTATGTTAATTCCTTCTATTGGAAACTTGGTGTTAGATTATATTTTTATTAATGTGTTAGATTATGGAATGGCAGGTGCAGCTTGGGCAACTACAGGATCTTATCTTGCGGCATTTCTATTTATATTTTGGTATTTTATATCCAATCATTCGGAATTAAAAATTAATCTTTCACATTTTAGGCTAGATAAAAAAATAGTATTAGAAATAGGGGCTTTAGGCTTTGTTACCTTAGCAAGACAAGCCGTTGTAAGTGTTACATTTTTATTAGTTAATAATGCGCTGTTCAATTTTGGAGGCGTTACCTCTGTAACAGCCTATGCTATTGTTGGTAGAATGATGATGTTTGTATTGTTTCCGGTTTTTGGAATTACACAAGGCTTTATTCCTATTGCAGGTTATAACTATGGAGCAGGAGAATATCAACGTGTTAAAGATGTTATTTACACCTCCATAAAATATGCAACTATTTTAGGAACTATCGTCTTTATTGGATTAATGTTTTTCCCTGAAATTATTACAAAATGGTTTACAACCAATCCCGATGTTATTAGGGTTACCCCAAATAATATGCGTTGGGCGTTTGCTGCTGTGCCTATTTTAGCATTACAGCTTATTGGCGCTGCATATTTTCAGGCTGTTGGAAAAGCATTGCCAGCATTATTGTTAACACTTACTAGGCAAGCTCTGTTTTTTATTCCTTTAATGTATATTTTGCCTAAATTTTATGGCGAATTAGGTATTTGGATTTCGTTTCCCGTAGCCGATGTACTAGCTACATTGGTAACTGCCTATTTTTTAAATAGAGAAGTAGTAAAGACTTTAAAATCTTAAATTATGGAATATTATAATTACATAAAATCATTTCATCTCATTTTTGTAATCACTTGGTTTGCAGGTTTGTTTTACATTCCGCGTTTGTTTGTTTATCAAATAGAAGCCTTTCATAAACCCTCGCCAGAAAAAGAAATTCTAGGAAAACAATTAAAGCTTATGGCAAAACGCTTGTGGTTTATCATCACATGGCCATCGGCTATATTAGCAACTATTTTTGCTATTTGGCTGCTGGTTTTACAGCCGTTTTGGTTGCAACAACCATGGATGCATGTAAAATTAGGTTTCGTTATTTTACTTATAATATATCATTTAAAAACCCATCAATACTACAAACAATTACAAAACGATGTGGTTAAAAAAACATCCAGTTTTATGCGTATCTGGAACGAGGGCGCAACATTCATTTTATTTGCAGTTGTTTTTTTAGTTATTTTAAAAAGCGCTATCAATTGGGTTTGGGGAGTTGTTGGTATTTTGGTTTTAGGCGTTTTAATTATGTTAGGCTTTAAAGTGTATAAAAACATACGCGATAAAAATCCTGAAGCTTAATTATTTTGGCGTTACCTTTTATCCTGAATTTAGTTCAGGAACAGGTCGGGCTTTTCGTTAAAAGTTTTGGCTCGATGCGCGCCTCGCCAAAAGCTAACACTGCAATCCCTAACGCACTTATCAGTTAACTTAATTTTAAGGCAACTTTAGGCTGTTTGGTCTAATTATTGTTATATTTATTGAACTTTTAAAAGCACAATAACTATTCATGAAATTAAAAAAACTTTCTCTACGTACCCGTATTTTTTTAGTTATGATTTTGTTGGTGCTTTTAGCATCTGTTCTTATTTCGGCAGTAGCTTTATATCAGTATCAAGAACAAAGTAAAGATTATCACGGTGGTCGTTTAGCGCGTAAAGAAGGGAATGTTCAAACACATTTAAAACGTATTTTAAACGGCAGACAAAATACATGGGAAGTTAAAACTGAAAATATTCCTTTAATTTTTAAAGACGAGATTTATAATGTAGCCGATATACATAAGCTTCAAATTATTTTATATGACTTAGAAGGTGCTTTATTGTTATCATCAAAAGCCAGTTTACAAGTTAGTGATGCTGATAAATGTTTAAAAGCTGAAGTTTTAAATGAAATTTCAAATAGAGCAGATCATAGGTATGTAGACAAACATATAGAAAACGGACAAACCTATCAGTCTTCTTATACCTATTTGGTAGATCAAAAATCAAAACCATTAGCCATTTTAAATATACCATATTTAGAAAGAGATGACTTTTTAACAAACGAACTTTTAGAGTTTTTAAAGCGTATAGCCTATGCTTTTATGTTTGTTTTATTAGCAGCCATAATTATTGCGTTTTTGCTGTCAAAATACATTACAAAATCATTGCAGGCTATTAGCGATAAAATTAACACCACTAGATTAGAAAAACGAAACGAAAAGATAGATGTAAACGATACAAGCGAAGAAATCTCAACCTTAGTTAATTCATACAATAGTATGATTGATGAGCTGGAAGAAAGTGCTGTGCAATTAGCAAGAAGCGAGCGTGAACAGGCGTGGAGAGAAATGGCAAAACAAGTCGCTCACGAAATTAAAAACCCGTTAACACCTATGCGCTTAACGGTTCAAAATTTTCAACGTAAGTTTAATCCTGAAGATGAGAATATTCATTTAAAAGTAGATGAATATAGTAAAACACTTATTCAGCAAATAGATACCATGAGTTCTATTGCGTCTGCCTTTTCAAATTTTGCAAAAATGCCAGCGCAACAAAACGAAACGCTTAATGTGGTTAAAATTGTAAAATTAGCGCTCGATATTTTTAATGAAGATTATATCTTTTTTACATCAGAATCAGAAGAAGTTATTGCAAAATTTGATAGAACTCAACTAATAAGAGTGGTTACAAATTTGGTTAAAAATGCTATTCAAGCTATGCCAGAAAATCAAATACCAAAAATTGTAATTAATGTAGGTTCTAATTCTAAAGATGTTATAATTACTGTTTCAGATAATGGTTCTGGTGTGTCTGAAGAGAACAAAGAAAAGGTGTTCGAACCAAAATTTACAACCAAGACAAGTGGTATGGGGCTTGGGTTAGCCATGGTTAAAAACATTATTGAAACCTATAAAGGGAGTATTTCATTTAGCTCAGAAAAAGATAAAGGTACCACATTTAAAGTCACATTTCCTAAAGAATAATTTACTCCTGAGAAGGTGTGAATCTTATTAATATACCATATGAATTATAATAATATTTTAGTAGAAGAAGAGAATAGTATCGCTGTTATTACTATTAACCGCCCAAAAAAATTAAACGCTTTAAATAGAGAAACCATACAAGAGTTACATGAAGCTTTTAAGGAGGCTAATGAAGATGAGGATGTAAAAGTTATTATTGTAACGGGTAGTGGAGATAAAGCTTTTGTAGCGGGAGCTGATATTAGCGAATTTGCCGATTATAGCGTTAAAGAAGGAACATACTTAGCAGCAAAAGGCCATGAAATATTATTCGATTTTATTGAAAACTTATCAAAGCCAGTAATTGCAGCCATAAATGGTTTTGCGCTTGGTGGTGGATTAGAATTGGCTATGGCTTGTCATTTTAGAGTGGCTAGCGATAATGCAAAAATGGGCTTGCCAGAAGTGTCCTTAGGTGTTATACCTGGTTATGGTGGTACACAGCGTTTACCACAACTTGTTGGAAAAGGTCGTGCCATGGAAATGATTATGACAGCAGGCATGATAGATGCTGCAACAGCACATAATTATGGTTTGGTAAATCATGTTGAAAAACAAGAAGAATTAATGGGGCTTTGCCAAAAAATTTCGACCAAAATTTTACGAAATTCATCCGTTGCTATTGGTGCTGCTATTAAAGCTGTAAATGCTAATTTTAAAGATGGCGTTAATGGTTTTGATGTTGAAATTAAACAATTTGGAAAATCCTTCGGGACCCAAGATTTTATCGAAGGCACTACCGCATTTTTACAAAAAAGAAAAGCGGGGTTTCCTGGAAAATAGGATTTGTCTCGTTTAACGGTTACGTATAATATTAGTGGCGCGTTTAAGCACTAATTTAGTAAATAGAAACTTGCCAGCGGAAAATTCCGCAGGAATTTTCCAAGTAAGCTAAAACTAGCCATTAATTTTATGCTTTGTTGTAGCCAGTATTTATTTCATAAAGGATGGAAATCGTTTTTCATTTTTAGAATCTGTCAATCGTTTAACTTCTTCTGTTTTAATATCCATCAAATAGATATCAAACGCACCATCAGCAGCTTTTTCTGTAAAAACTATTTGACCAATGTTATTACAACGAGCATACGTTAAATTGCCTGCTGTTACAAGTGTTTTTGTTATTCCTTCCTTTATATCTAAAATTTGCATTTGTCTTTTTTTTAAGACATCAGTTATGATCAATATTTCAGATTGAGAAACCCAATCTTGAATAAAATTATAAGATTCATTTGAGGTAATTTGAAGCAATTCTTGTGTTTCCAAGTTTAAGGTAAAGACATTTGGGTTTCCATCTCTATTACTATTAAATGCTAGCAACTTGCCATTAGGCGACCATTTAGGAATACCATCAAACTTCCCATTAAAAGTAAGTTGTTTAACATTTGTTCCATTATGGTCCATAATAAAAATCTCTGGATTTCCTGTTCTAGAAGATTGAAAAGCAATTTTACTGCCATCTGGCGACCAAACAGGATGTCCATCTCGCGTATTTAAATTGGTAAGTTGAGTTATCTTTCCACTGGAAACGTTATAAGTGAATAGGTTTCTTGTATTATCGTCTCTATATGAGTCAAATACAATGCTATTGTTAATTTTGGAATAATCTGACTGAAAATCTTTTAGGCTATCATTGGTTATTCTATTGATGGTTTTACTTTCTGTTGTAATTGAATAAATATCCCAATTATTATCCTTCAGCTCGGAGTATAAAATTTTAGGAGCGAACAAGTTATAATCTTCGCAAACAATTTTTATCCATCTTTTATTACTTATGTAGATGTAATTTTCATTAAATGAATCAAACTTTATGGGTAATCCTTTGTCTTGAATTTCAGTTAATGTTTTTCCGCTTTTTATTTCATTTCTTACCCAATCCACTGATTCCCTTAAGTTCTCATAATAAACTTTTAAATCTTTAACAGTTAACAATTCAATTTTATTTGGTGCAAGTGTGCCATGACCTGGAACAATTATCGTTTCATCTGAGAAATCACTTAGTATTGATTTCATGTTATCAAGGAAACCATCAATACTTCCGCCATTATTTAAATCAATAATGGGAAAATGATTGAGAAAAACGTAGTCGCCCAAGTATAGAACATCTGAAGTTTTAAAGTATATAAAAGCATCGCCACCAGTATGGCCATTTGTATTTATACCGGTAAATATTTCTATTTCTTCATTATTAATGTACACCGTTATTTTATCATCAAATGTTATTTTAGGAAGAGTGCTTTCTTTATGCGTATCTCCATTCAAAAATATCATAGAAGAACCTAAATAAGTGCGTTGTTTTGTGGGTGAAATTAGGGTGACGTTTTCCATTTTAGAAAAATATTCTAAACCTTCAGTATGATCGCCATGATGATGCGTAGTAACTATATATTTAACATTATTGTTGCCAAGTTCTTTTAGTTTATTGAGTAGCATTTCTTCATAACCTTGTGGTCCAACGTCTGCTAAAAACACACCTTCTTCTCCAATTGAAGCCACACTTGATGGGTTTCCAAATTTTGGATGGTCTACTCTAATGGTATATACAGAACCTTTTACATGAAGTGTGTCGTGGCTTGGTTTTTCTTGAGCAAAACTCATTGTTTGAATGATAATAAAAGAGAAGATTGTAATTAATATTTTCATTATAATTTAAGTTTTTATTTGACAATTGGTAAATATTTTATTTAGCGTTTGAAATAATTGAAAAACTTCTTTTTCAGAAATATCTTGAAGTGCGGTTTGGCGATGTTTAGCAACTATTTTTTTAAATCACTAAAAGGCTCAACTACTTTTTTTGTTGAAATTCCAACATGGTTAATTAAACTGAAACCATTATTATATGTTCTATATGCTGTGTAAGTGTAAATATTATCTTGAAGAACATCATAAGTATTGTTATTTACATTGTTTTCTCTTTGAATAATTTCTACCAGTTTCCCATCTACCATTTTTGATGTGTAATCTACTTCTCTGCCAGTAACTAGGTCTTTATAATGGTTTTTCCAACTATTGGTGGTTTCTACATAATCAAATGTAATTCTATGTTTAATGTTACCTTTATCATCTAGACCTTCTTCTATAAAAGTCAACCCATTTTCTGCAACATATACTTTAAAATGGCTTGTGCCAGTACTCCATTCGTTTCTAGATTTTAAGCTTTTATGTGTGGATTCCCATTCACCTATTCTAAACGCATATTGATAAACGCCTTTAGGAGCATTAATGTTAATACCGATACTATCTTTTTCAACTATTGAGTTACTAGTGTTTTGTGCATTTGTTTTAGCAATTGCAATTATGCATAATACAACTAAAATTTTTTTCATTTGTTTTAATTTTTAATTTCTAATTATTTTTTTGTGACTCATAATCAATTCCAAGTTGGCATGGCATCAAATTCTAAATTATTGGTCAATTGTTTCTCTTCTTTCGTTTCTAAATTAATTTTAAAAATTTCTTGATTTCCATTCACGTTCCCTGTAAATAATAATTCATCTCCAGAAGTTGACCAAGAAGGACTTGAATATGAAATAACACTTCTAGCAACAACTTTAAGCTCTTTTCCTTCAGGTGACATTATTATTAAATCATAGACGTCTTCTTTTTTACGATTAACAGCTATACATAAACCGTCATAAGAGTACATTGGGTGCATAAAATTTTCTCCTTTGGGGCTCAATCTTTTTTTTATCTTGGATTCAAGATTCAGACTATACATCACTTTCTCACGAATATGAGAATATACTATTGACTTACCATCTGGATGAAAGCTACAAACTGCTCCCCAACCTGGTTTTGTTACTTCGTTTTTGTTATCAGATAGTAATTCTTCTATTCCACCTTCACTAGGAATAAGTATAATTTCCCACACTCCATTTCTTCGTCCGCTAAATATTATTTTTTCTCCATTTGGACTCCAATTTGGGTACATTCCTTCTTTTTTGGTAATTTTTTTTAGATTGGAGCCATCAATATCCATAGTCCATATTGTATATCTATCGTGACCATCAGGATCGCTTTGAAATACTATTTTTGAACCATCAGGTGAAATCTTCGGATTTATATTATGAGGATAATGTCCGTTTCCTTGTTTCTGAGTAAGCTTTTGTTTTTTGCTCCCATCAGCGTTCATTTTATAAATATCTCTACCTTGAGAATTTGATTCCGAAGTGTAATAAATTTCATTATTATTATTATTAGTTGTAGGATTGACAATGTTAATATGCGGCGAATTTGAACTAATAACAAAAAGTAGGAGCAATATAGAGATGATTTTCATTTTATATTAGATTTAGTTTATATTAAGAATATTCAATGGTTTTAGCTTTTTTATAAAGGCACAAAAATTAGACTGGATATAGATGCAACGATTTTTTTTTCTTGGATTATATCGTGACTCGGTTTTCCTTGAGCAAAAACAAACATTTGAGTTATGATAAAATAGCTGAGTGTAATTAATGCTTTCATGATAAATTAAGTTTTTATTTGACAATTGGTAAATATTTTATTTAGCGTTTGAAATAATTGAAAAATTTCTTTTTCTGAAATATCTTGAAGTGCGATTTCACGATTTTTAGCGATGATTTTTTTTAAATCACTAAATATCTCAACTCCTTTTGTTGTGGGGGTTAAATTAATTTTTCTTCGATCTACGTTATTCGTTTCCCGAAGTAAGTATCCGTTTTTAATCATCAGTTCAACCATTCTACTAATAGAGGCATTATCTTTAAATATTAATTCTCCAATTTCAGATTGAGATAATTGGGGCTGCTCTATTATGAAAAATAAAACTAAAGCTTGGTCAATAGTGATGTTTTTATGCTTGTCATTAATTTGTTTTTGGGCAAATTTTCTATATTCTTTAATAGTTCTTTCTATTAAATAAAAAATTGTTTGTGATGGATTTTTCAAAATAAATGTATTTGATACAAATATAATTGATATATCAACTATATTGTAAAAAAAAATGTTAATTTTTATTAGAATAAGTGTTTAAGAATATTGGCTACAACACGTTGATATGAAATCGTTTTAATGTTTCATATCATAAGTTAAACGAATATAGCTGAAATTTTTTACAAAGTCAAATTTGTAATATCTAGTTATAAGCTGTTTTAATTTAAGAAAGTTTCTGTTTCCAAATGCGATAAACTTGTAAAAGCATCACGGGAATAAAATGAAATAATGCACCACCCATACTAGCATGAGTACCCTGTAATCCTAATAAAGCCCAATGTGCAAATGCCATAACAGCTGCTAAATACACCCAGCGTTGTAGCTTTTTCCATGAGCGTCCCATTCTTTTTATAGCAGCATTGGTACTTGTTATTGCTAAAGGAATAAATATGAAGAAAGCAATCCAGCCTGTGAGAATCGATAGTTCTGAAAACTCATTAATTATTTGATTAAAAGGATATTCAAATACATAAAATATGGTGTGCAATAGAGTATAAGCAAAAGCTGCAACACCAAAAAAACGACGATTTCTAATGAGCCATTTTGCTACACGGCCTCTTGGAAACATTAATTTTATGGGTGTAGCAATTAAACTTATAATTAACATTCTACCAGCAAATTCACCTGTAATATGCATGATCATATCATAATTAAGTTGTCCTTTTAGGAAATTTATGGATACCATAATTCCTGGAACAGCTAAAAGCAACCAAAGGATGTACTTGCCGGTAAGTAAGTGTTTTAATTTATTCATTTAGCAAATGTATAAATTGCATCAACTATTTTAAAGAACATTTAAAAGAAATATTTACAGTATTAGATGCTACAAAAGCAGGTATTTTACCTAGCTTAAAATCCATTCTGTTTAAACTAAATTCTCCTGTTACTTTGTTATTATTAATTTGAAAAGGAATTTGTATTGTATTTATGGCTCCTATTATATTTAATTCTCCTTTAGCTACGTAAGTTTCATTTTCTTTTTTAATGCTAGAGCTTTTAAATGTGATTTCTGGGTATTTCTCAACGTGAAAAAAGTCTTCTTGTAATAAATGCTCATTTCTTTTTGCATTTTTGGTATCAATACTTGCTGTAGAAATAGTTAAATCTATTTTCGAGTCAGACAGATTACTTTCATTCAAGTCTATTTCTCCTTTTACATCGGGAATGGTTCCTTTAACTGTTAAAAATAATAGTTTTTTAATTGTAAAATTTATTTCAGATTTTGATGTGTCTATTTTCATTTGTAATGAGATTTTATTTTTTAGTTATTCGTTTTAGTTTAATAGCTTTTTCTGGGCATACTTGCACACATAAACCACAAGCGTAACACAAATTTGGATCTGTGATATAGGCTTTTTTCGGTTTAAAAAACGTTTTTATTTTTCCTTTAAAATTAAGTGTTAAACGGTCTTCGGGAGTAATTGTACGCATTTCTAAAACATCGTAAGGGCAAGCGGGAATACAATCTTCTTTACCGCCACAATTACTTAAGTTTATAACGGGCATTAACTTTCCGCTGGTTTCGTTGCAATGTGATGTTTTTGGTTTCATATTAACTGTAATTCAATTAAGAATGCGTTATCAATATGTTGTTTCCCGTAGGATCAACAAACCAATAGCCTTCTTCTGTTTCTTCATATTTAGAAACATTATTTAAGGCTTGGTTTAACTTTTCTTTCGTGCTAAAATTAATTTGATAATGTTTCATTCCAGCACTGTCACTTGGCGCTAAAGGTCTGTTTTGTCCATGCCACGAATTCATGGCAATGCGATGATGATAAGGCCCTCCAGCTCCTACATCGGCATACATAAACTGTGGTAAATAATTGAATTGGTTGAATCCTATTTTTTTATAGAAAGCATTCGATTTTTCAACGTTGTTAGCATACAGATGTAAATGTCCTATGCAGGTATCATCTGCAATAATTTTAGTAACATCTTTATTTTCTAAGGATTTCATCACTTCATTTAAGTCAAGATAATCGGATGCACTTTTTATATTTCCGTTTGAATCTTCAATTCTTAAACCTCCTTGGGTAACTACTCTTTTGAATCGTTTAGGAGTTTCTAATGCAAATTCTACGTTAATACCATCTGGATCATCTAAATAAACAGACTTAGACATGGTATGATCTACTGGTGAAAATGGATAATTATTAACAAGTAATCTGTTTATCATACTAGCAAATTCAGCTTCGTTTGGAGCGTGAATAGCCAAATGATACAATCCGCTATAACCTTTTTGAAAATGGGTTTTAGCAGTTTGATGAACCACTACTAATGTTTGAGTTTCTGTGCCAAATTCAGCAATAATGTCTGAAGATTTTCTCAGTTTCATACCTACTATTTTTGTCCAAAAAATTGTAGATTTTTCAAGGTTTGTATTCTTTAAGTGAATGGCTCCAAACGAAGCGAATTTACTTGAATTGTTATGTTCTTGATTCATATGTGATAGTGCATTTGCTATGGAAGAAAAGCCATCCATAGTTGTTAAAACTGAAGCACCAAAAATAGTTTTTATAAAATGATTTCGTTTCATAGTTCTTGGTGCTTTAATTTATTATATCATTTATTTTTTAGCGTATAGACCGTTTAAAAAATCTTTGTAACTTGCTGCTTCACGACCTAATAATTCGGGTAAATCACTTTGTCCTGTCACTAATTCACCTTTTTCAATACCAATAGCAAACCCTGCTAACATATTTACCACCATTTCTGGAGCACCAGCGCCAACTAAAGCGTTTTTATAGTCTTCTACAGATGGACTGATGTAATTAATAGGCTTTCCTGCAATTGTTGAAAGATGATCTGCAACTTCACTAAAAGACATAGAATGTAAATTTGAAATATTGTATTCTTTGTTTTCGTGTGTATCACTTAATAATGCATTTGCAATAGCTTCCGCTATATCTGAGCGTAATGTAAAGGCTATTTTTCCTTCTTTTGCTGGATAGAAAACCCCTGTTTCAAATACTTGTTCTCCTAAAATCCAAGGCAGTATATCCATATACAAATTATTACGAAGCATTGTATACGTCATACCACTCTCTTTAATTGCCTTTTCTGTTGCTATATGAGAATTGGTTACAAAGTTAATTGGTGAATCTGGACTGTCTGATTGACGTTGAATACTTGTGTAAAAAATGTGTTTTACACCAGCTTCTTTGGCAGCATTTACCACATTAATATGTTGCTGTGTTCTGTTTTCCATTTCACTACTAGAAATGAAAAGTAATTTTTCAGTGCCTTTAAAAGCTTCAACTAATGCATTGTAATCATTATAATTACCAATTTTAATAGCAACACCTTTGTCTTTTAAAGTTTGTCCTTTTTCTTCGCTTCTAACAAGTGCTGTAATATTTGAAGTATTACAGCCTTTTTGAATTAAATTATCGATTACGCCACCGCCTAATTGTCCGGTAGCACCTGTAATTGTTATCATTGTTTTTAATTTTTTATTTTGCTTGAATTGGTGCTTTTTTGCTTCTTCCCCATGCAATAAATAAGGCAATAGCCATGATAATTATAGTCATTCCAATAGCTGAATATTCACCTCTTGAAATATGAAAAATAGTTGCTAAAAGCATAACCAAAGCAAGACCTCTAGCAGCCCAAACTGTTAAAAATGGTTTTTTACGAAGCAAAGCAGGAAGTAATAAACCAATACCGCCAAGTAATTCACTAATACCAATAAAACGGATTAAACCAGCAGGGTATTCTGTTACCCAAGGTAATGATTGTGCTATAGCTTCTATAGGTTGAAAAGCTTTCATCATACCTGCCATAATAAACATTGCTGCTAATAGTGCTTGAGCAACCCATAATCCAATGTGGATTGCTTTGTTGTTTTTTTGATTTGTCATTTTATTTAAAATTTATTGTTTTGTTGAAAAAATGGATATATGCTTAGAAATGCTAATGCAGGAAAAAAATGCATGGGCACAACCAAACCTGGGAATAATTCTGGATATTCAATATTAAAAGGTAAACTCATTCCTATAGGTCCTATGATGCTTGCAAAAGAAAGAACAACAATTAATAAGTTTAACCAACCTTTTAATTTTTCTTTTTTAAATTTAATTAAGGCAGCATATCCCAAGGTCATGAGTATACAACCAATAACGCTTGCTCCCATAATAGATCCTATGTTGATAATTTGGCTATAATCAGTCCCAAGAGCTTCTTGGTAAATATTGAGATACATAACACCTGCAATGCCTGATAATAATCCAGCTACCACGCCATGAATGAGTAGTTTTTTCATAATATGAAATTTAGATGTGATTATTTTGTCACAGGAATAGAAACTTCAAGGTTCATTTCATGCGGTACTTTTTTAGCCATACCAGTAACAGCACCTACATTGAAATCTGTTCTGTTTACAGTAAAACTACTTTCAAAAGTGTTGTTGTTAAAAGTAAAAGGGATGGTATATTCCTTTTCTATTCCATGCATTTTAAGAATGCCTGTAGCTTCATATCCAGTAGCTGTTTTTTTGAAATCTTGAGCAGTAAAATTGATCGTAGGGAATTCCTCAGCATTAAACCATTTTTTTCCTTTGGCATGTCTGTTTTTCATACCGTTTCCTGTGTTTATGGAAGCGACGTCAACACTAAGATCTAATTTTGAAGCAGCTAAATTAGCCTCGTCAAATTCAATGTTTCCAGTAAGTTTTGTAAAAACTCCTGATGGATTTTTACTGCTAAATTTAATAGAGAAATCATCAGAAATGTTCCAAGAAATTGAATTACTGATTGTGAATGAAGAGAGCGAAATAATAAGTGCAATGGCACTAATAAATTTAAATTTTGTCATTTTGAATACTATTTAAGTAATTAATAATGACGCAAAGTTGAGGTAGAAAGATTTATTTAAAAATAAGATACCTTAAGAAATGAAATTGTGCTTATTTTTTTGCTATTTTTCTTCTAATGTCACTCAAATATTCGGGAGTTATCCCAATATAAGCAGCTATGAGTTTAAGAGGAAGTCGTTTCACTAATGTTGGGTAGGTTTCTGTAAAATCTATATAGCGTTGTTTTGATGTAGAACTCAGAAGTCCTATGATTCTCTTGTTGGTAGCAATCATATTATTTATAGACTTAGTTGTTAATTCTATTAAGGCATCCTTTTCTAAATTTGATAAATCTCCAAAATTAGATTTTGAAATTAATACAACTTCACTTTTTTCAATGGCTTGAATGTAAACCATAGAGGGTACTTGGTTGATAAAACTATCTAAATCAGAAATCATCCAAGATTCAGGAGCAAATTGTACGATGTGTTCTTTTCCTGCATGATCTATGGTATAACTTTTAAGACAACCACTTTTTACAAAAAAGCCATATTTAGTAATTTCTCCTTGCTTTAAAAGGATGTCTCCTTTTTCAATAGTTTTTATATTATTTTGTTTTATGCTTTTCATTTATTAGGCTTAATTTATAGCTAATACAAAGGTATAGTCGTTTTTTTAAGATTTAAATAATTTTAGCACAAGCAAGCTATATTGGTTGAAAACGAAGTTATCAATTTTTATGATAAAGTCAAGTTTGATAGGTAATAATATTTTGTTAATAACCCGTTTTCATTTTAACATTTTTGAATATAAATTATAAGTAATTTTAAAGAGCTACTCAAACAGCAAACAACCTTTAATTTTACTACAATGAACCCGAAATCTACCATAAAAGGACGTGGTGCGCAACGTAATGTGCACAATCGTTTTTTTGAATTAAGTCATGAAATGCGTGACGATTTTTTAGAATTCTGCCAAAAAGAAGGAGAAGCGGTAGATAGAAACAAAACCTTATACTTAGACGTTTTTCCTAAAACTATAGTCAATAAAGTGCAGAGTCCAGATGTTGGCATGCAGTATTCAATGAATGCTTATCAAGGATGTGAACACGGTTGTATTTATTGTTATGCACGTAATAGTCATGAATTTTGGGGTTATAGTGCAGGTTTAGATTTTGAGCGACGTATTATGGTAAAAAAAGATGCGCCAAAATTATTAGAAGCACTGTTAAAAAAGAAAAGTTGGCAAGCACAAACCATAGTCATGTCTGGAAATACCGATTGTTACCAACCTGCCGAAAAGCAATTTGAAATTACACGCCAGTGTTTAGAAGTGTTTTTAAAATACAAGTATCCGGTTGCTATAATAACAAAAAACGCTTTAATTTTAAGAGATTTAGATCTTTTAAAAGCCTTGGCAAAGGATAATTTGATTGGTGTGAATATGTCTATTACATCTTTATCGGAAGATACTAGGCGTATTTTAGAACCTAGAACAACTACTATTAAAAGAAGGTTAGAAACTGTAAAGGTTTTAAGTGATAATGGAATTCCTGTTAATGTAATGTTGGCGCCTATTATTCCGTCAATAAATAGTCATGAAATTTTACCTTTAGCAAAAGCAGCTTCAGATTATGGCGCTTTATCTATAGCGCATACTATTGTTAGATTAAATGGTGCAATTGGGGAGATTTTTTCAGATTGGATTCATAAAACAATGCCAGATCGTGCCGAAAAAGTATTGCATCAAATTGAAAGTTGCCATGGCGGTAACTTAAATGATTCCAGATATGGTTCTAGAATGCGTGGAGAAGGTAAAATTGCTGAACAAATTAACAGTTTAGTAAAATTAGCTAGACAAAAATATTTTAAGGAAAAAAGGATGCCCAAGTTAAATTGCGATTTGCATGAACCGTATAAAGAAGGACAGTTACGGTTGTTTTAAGAACAAACTACAAGGAAATTATAAATGAAGTCTCTTTATTTGGTGTTGAAATAACCTGTAAACTTCCTCCATGTAATCTAATAATATGCTTAGAAAGGCTTAAACCTATACCTGTACCATGCTCTTTTGTGGTGAAAAAGGGTATGAATATTTGGTCTAAAATATCAGGAGAAATACCAATACCGTTATCTGTAATGCTTATTATAATATGATTCTCATCATTTTTCTCTGCTTTTAACTCAATACGCCCTTTTTTATTCGTTTTATTAATGGATTGAATGGCATTTTTAATTAAATTTAATAGGACTTGAATCATTTGCTTTTCATCAGCAAAAATTTCTAAATTGTTAGGCTTAATATGGGTTTCAAATTTTGTTTGCTGAAATCCTGTTTCTTGACTAGATAAAATACGGACTTTATTAAAGAGCGTTTCTATTAAAATAATTTCTTTTTCTGGTTTAGGAATTTTTGTGAGTTTTCTATAAGATTCTACAAAGTTTATTAAATCTTTTCCTTGTGTTTTAATAACATCTAGTCCCTTTATGGTGTTTTGTATGTTTTTTTCTGTTAATTGAGATGCCTCTATTTTAGTGTCTTCTTTTTTGTATATGTTTAATAAGGTTTCAGAAAGCGACGTAATTGGTGCGATAGAATTCATAATTTCGTGAGTAAGTACTCTAAAAAGTTTTATCCATGCATCTGTTTCTTTTTCATCTAATTCATTATTAATATTTTGAATAATAATTAAAATTAGATTTTCATTTCCAATATTAATTGGTTTAGATCGAATGGTTAATTGAATAGTTTCTCGTTCGTTAGTAATAGAAGTTAGTTTTCTGTCAAAAGGTTTTAAATTAGAGATTAGAAGAAACAACTTTTCGTCAATACGTTTTAGTTGTTTAATATGCGTAAGCGAATCGTAATTAAATAGTTTTTTAACGGTTTTGTTTGCTAGTAAAATGTGCCCTTTATCGTTTAGTGTAAGTATACCTACTGATGCCTGCTCTAAAATAGAATGGAAATATTGTTCTTGTTGACTGTTTTTAATTTTAATTTTCTGAATTAAAAAATTAACTCGGTTTAAGCTTTTATGTAAATCTCTTACCGATTTGTTTTTGGTGTGAATAGGAAAATGAATAGCAGAATCATCATTTTCAACCGCATTAAAAAAGAAGGCTATTTTTTTATTGCTTTTGTTTAAAAAGGTTATTAATCTAACAACTTGAAAAATTAAAAGAATTGCTATATAAATAGCGTAATCTAAATGGTTATTAAAATAAAAATAGCTTATACCAAAAGCGCAGCCAGTTATAATTAGTACTTTAATAATTATTGTATAATAGAGATGTTTGCTTGCCATAATTATATGTTAAATACCATAACGTTTTATTTTGTTGTATAGCGTTTGTCTTGTAATACCTAATTGATTTGCTGCAGCACTAAAATTTCTTTGGTGTTTGTTAAGAGCATTTTCAATCATGGTTTTTTCCATATCGTCTAAAGTAATATCTAAAACTTTTGAAAATGATTGAGATGGTTTTTTAAACATAAAATCGTTAGCTGTAAGTGTTTTTTGCTCACTTAAAATAACACTTCGCTCAATAGTGTGTTGCAACTCTCTAACATTTCCTGGCCATTGATGGTCTAATAATTTTTTTTGTCCTGAGGCATTTATTTTCAATCCTAATTTACTATATTTTTTAGAGTAGATATTTAAAAAATATTCAGAGAGCACTAATACATCTTTATCGCGATCTCGCAACGGAGGTGTTTCAATTTGAATGGTGTTTATTCTGTATAATAAATCTTCTCTAAATAACCCTTCTTCAACCATTTGTTCTAAATTGCAATTGGTAGCACAAACTAATCTAATGTCTACTTGTATCGCATGATTAGAGCCTACTCTAAAAACTTCCCTGTTTTGTAAAACAGCTAATAATTTAGCCTGTAATGATAGAGAAAGGTTTCCAATTTCATCTAAAAAAAGGGTGCCGCCATTTGCGGTTTCAAATTTACCGGCTCTATCTTCGTGGGCGTCTGTAAAAGACCCTTTTGTATGTCCGAAAAGTTCGCTTTCAAAAAGGTTTTCACTAATGGCACCCATATCTACACTTACTAAAATTTCATCTTTTCTAGAAGACCCATTATGTATGGCTTGTGCAATAAGTTCTTTACCTGTACCGTTTTCGCCAGTTATTAAAACATTCGCTTTGGTTTTAGCTACTTTTTGAGTCATCTTTAAAACCTCATTTATAGCTTTAGAATGTCCTATAATTGGGGTTTCTTTTTTATTTATTAATTGTTTTAAATGCCTGACTTCTTTTCTAGATTGCCGGAATTGATAGGCCGATTGTATGGTTGCTAATAACTTACTATTATCCCATGGTTTTAATATAAAATCTGTAGCACCTTCTTTTAAGGCACGAACTGCAATTTCTACACCACCATAGGCAGTTATCATAATTATTGAGGTATCTGGAGATAACTCTTTAATACGTTTTAACCAATAAAAACCTTCATTTCCTGTATTTACGCCAGCCGAAAAATTCATGTCTAATAAAATAACATCGTAGGTTTTTATATTAGAAATAGAAGTTATAAGGTTGGGGTTAGAAATTGTAGTAACCGTTTTATATTCAGATTGCAATAGTAATTCTAAAGCACTTAAAATACTTTTATTGTCATCTACAATAAGAATGTTGCCTGGAATCATTATTAATAAGTTTGTTTTTCAAAGCTAGCCATTAGATGTTTATGTTTTAAAAAAGTGTAAAATATTTTTACACTTTTTGTCCATTTATTTTACACTATATTTTGTTTAATTCAACAATTTTATATGTAACAGGTTGTAAATTAATGTGTTGTATTTTTTGGCACAACATTGGGAATAGACTATGCAAAATATACATAAATATGCATCAAAAAATGATTTGGATTCTTGTTATAGGGCTACAGCTAAGTGCCTTTAAAACATTTTCCCAGAAAGTTTGGAGTTTAGACGATTGTATAGCTTATGCTTTAAAACATAATCTTACTCAAGAAGCACAAAATTATAATGCTGAAATTAGCAAAGAACGATGGCTGCAAAGTAAACGAGATATGTTGCCAACTATTGGTATTTCTTACCCAAGTTATAATGTTAGTTTAGGGCGTTCTTTAGATCCCGTTACTAATAGCTTTATAGATACTCGTTATGTGTCTGGTTTAAGTGGCGGATTGTCATCATCTATTACTGTTTTTGAATCTTTTAAAAAGTGGCATGCTTTAGCTTATAGTAAATTACTATATCAATCTAGTAAATTTAGAGAGCAACAGGCCGAGTATGATTTGGCTTTTAAAATTATGGGATTGTTTAATACAGTATTGTTTCAAGAAGGTGCTTTAGATATTATAAAAGAGCAACAAGCAGTCAATTTTTTATACCAAAAAGAAATTTCTAAAAAAGTAGCATTAGAGTTAGTTGCAAAAGCCGATTTGTATGCTATTGAAGCCACTATAAGTGCAGATGCTTTAGCGGTTTTAAAAGCCAAAAATGCACTTAATGCCGCAAAATTAGCACTCATTCAAGAAATGAATTTAGAGGCTGTTACTATTAATATTATTCAAGACGCACCATCTAACCTTAATGTAAGTAGTGTTCCATTAAATATCGATCATCTATTTAATACTTCAAAAAAAGCATTACCTAATCTTCAAATAAGTCAGCTTAATATTGAAACGGCAAAAAAAGAATTGGCAATGAGCAAAACAGCTCGTTACCCTAGTATACGTTTTGGAGCAAATATGTTTACCAGTTATTCTGATAATTTTAAAGATGCAACAGGGAGTACAATTATTTTTAAAGATCAGATAAAAAATAACCTGTCTAAATCTTTTGGTTTTTCTCTTAACTACGCGCTTTTTAATAATGGAAGAACTCGTAGTAGTATAAAAATAGCTAGAATACAATTAGAAAAGGCTAAAACACAATTAGAAATAGAAGAGCAGCGTACTTATAAAGTTATTCAAGAATTATTACAGAAAAACGAAGCCCTTATTGCCGAAAAGGAGTTGACTCAAAAAAACATAAAGGCCAAAGAAAAAGCATATGATATTGCAAAAAGAAAATTTGAAAAAAAATTAATTAATCTTTACGAATTAGAAATAGCAAGTAACGCTTATTTAAATACTAAAATAGAGCAAGTGCGTTTAATGGCTCAAATGGCAATTCAAAAACGCACCTTAGACTTTTATAATGGTACTTTTAAGTTACCAATTAAATCAACTTCAAATTAAAAACATGGATACCAAAATTGAAAAGAAAAAAGGCATAAAACCAAAACATATACTTATAGGAAGTACTATTCTTGTTTTTCTGTTTTTTATAGCGAATATGATTTTTAATAGTTCGGGTTCAACACTAAAGGTTGAAAAAGAGAAGATTACTATTTCGGAAGTTGTAAACGATAAATTTAACGATTACATAAGTATTAGTGGAAATGTAAATCCTATTAGCACCGTGTATTTAGATGCCTATGAAGGTGGTCGTGTTATGGAAATATTAATTGAAGAAGGAAGTATGGTGAAAAAAGGCGATGTTATTTTAAAGCTTGAAAATCGTGAATTATACGGACAAATTTTAAATAGTGAAACTAATTTGGCTTTAAAACAAAATGGACTTAGACAAACACAAATTAATTTTGATTCTAAGCGCATTAATGGGCAAAAAAGTTTGTTAGAATCGGCTTTTCAACTTAAAAAAGCAAAACGAAAATTTGAACAATTTAAAGCCTTATATGAAGAAGAATTAATAGCCGGCGAAGAGTTTTTACAAGCAGAAGAAAGTTTTGAACTCGCAGAAAAAAACCATGAAGTTAATAGATTTCAAGTAAAACAAGATTCGTTACTTAATACCACGAGTATAAAAGAATTGGTTAAGGATTTAACACGTATGAAACAAACATTAAGTATGGAATACGAGCGTATAGAAAACCTAAATGTAAAGGCACCTATTGATGGGCAATTAGGAACTTTAGATGCCGAATTAGGGAAGCAAATAGGGCGTGGGCAATCTATAGCGCAAATAAATGTATTAACCAATTTTAAAATAGAATCTACTATTGATGAGCATTATATAGACCGAGTTAAACGAGGTCTTTCTGGTACGTTCGAGCGAAACGATGTGCTTTATAACGTTAGTTTGAAAAAGGTATATCCTGATGTTAAAGCAGGTAAATTTAAAATAGATTTGGTGTTTTCTGGAGATAAACCAGATAACATACGTACGGGGCAAAGCTACTATATAAAACTACAGTTAGGTGCGCCTACTGAAGCATTGTTGTTGCCACGAGGCGCTTTTTTTCAAAGTACAGGTGGGCAATGGGTGTATGTGGTAGATCCTTTAGGTGAGTTTGCTGTAAAACGCTCGGTTAAAATAGGAAAACAAAATCCTAAATATTATGAAGTATTAGAAGGATTAGAAGCTGGAGAACACGTTGTAACATCAGGTTATGATGCATTTGGAGATAGTGATAAATTACTTTTGAAGTAAACGTGGTTTAAAGTTGATTTAAGTAAAATAAAATATAGTTATTACGAATGTAATCTACAGTTGGGTACTATCTGTTTTTAATGAGAGATAAAAAAACAGAAAGATTATTTGGCGTTCTTTTAAGAACGCCTCGTAATGACTAAATAAAACAATTAAAAGATGCTATTTAAAATACTAAAAGAATACCTCCGTAGAATTACACGTAATTATAAAGTATATACTATTTCTATTTTAGGAATGAGTATTGCCATTATAGCGTCGTTTCATATTTATCATTATGTATATAAGGAACTTAGTGTAAATAAGTTTCATAAAAACCGAAAGGATATTTATAGGCTAACTTGTAATTTTGGAAATAATTCTAATTTTAAATTAACAGTAACGCCTAATCCTTTAGGTCCTTTGTTAAAAGAAAAAATACCTCAAGTAAACAATTTTGTTAGACTTCAATCAGAAGAACCTATTGAGCTTCATTTCAAAGGAGTATCTAATCTAAAGAAATTTGCACATGCAGATTCTTCTTTTTTTGAAATGTTTAATTTTTTAATTTTAGAAGGTAGTTTAACAAAGTTTAAAGAAACACCTAATGGTATTTTTTTAACTCAAAAAGTGGCTAAAGAATTATTTCAAGACAAAAATCCAATAGGTGAAGTGTTAACTGTTTCAGCATACAAAGCACCTAATAAAAGATCGTTAGAAGTTATAGGGGTAATTGAGGATTTTTCAAAAACATCAACCATACAAGCAGAGGGAATTATAAATTTTCAAGATTATATAAATAATTCTCGTGCAAATGATTGGGGTTTATGGTCTCCAAGTTTGTACTTGTATATTCCTTTTTTAAAAGATGCCGAGCAATTATCAACTAAGATTAGTGATGAATTGTTTAAAGAACGAAACCGAGTCGCAAATGGGTATACTATTAAAGAAAAAACTCCTTTTTATTTACAACGATTTGATGATATTTACTTTGGCTCAAATGATATACAAAACCAAGAAAAAAAAGGCTCTTTACAATTTCTTAAAGTAATTGTGTTAGTAGGGTTTTTAGTGTTAATTTTTGGAGGGCTTAATTATATCATAATGAGTATTGGACTTAATAGTTCAAGAATTAAAGAGTTTACTACAAAGCGTTATTTAGGAGCTTCTAAAAATGTTATTTTATTACAGCTTGTTTCAGAGTCAATTTTAAATGTTTTGTTAGCATTGTTAATAGCTTTTGCTTCTTACCCATTGTTAAATACGCGTGTTTCAGAGTTAATAGGATTTGATTATCTATTGTCTTTAACATCAGATGTATTTATTTTAGTTACTTTCTTTTGTCTTGTGTTATTTGTTGGTTTTGTTATAGGTTTTATAGAGTTTTTAATTTCTTACAGTGCTGTTATCTTAAGCATCAATAGTAAAATAAAAAATATTTTTAATCTTTCTAATAAATACATTATTGGTTTTCAATTGGTATTGAGTATTGCTACCATTATATCGGTTTTGGCAATCAAAAAACAAGTAGATTATATTGAAGATAAGGATATAGGTTTTGATATTCAGAACATTATTAGTGTTCCTACTATGAATTTTTCTGATGAAATTAGAAACCTATTAGAGTCTAAAAGTTATGTAAATGCTATTTCTAGAGGGCAAAATTTATTTCAATCAGATTTTAGAGCAACCAACACAAGATTAGTAGAACTTGATAAAGAAATAGATGCTATTGTTGTTCAAGGTGATAATAATTATTTAAAAGCATATAAAATACAAATAGTACAAGGAAAAGATTTAAATCCTTTATTGCTGGCAAAAAATGTTAAAGAGCATTTTGATAGAACTAGTGTAAGGGCTGATTTAGTAGAGGTTTTGGTGAATGAAACGTTTGTTAAAAAAGCCAATCTTAAAAAACCAATTGGAACTATTCTGGAGAATGATTATGCGACAGGAATGAGAAAAGGAGTGATTATTGGAGTTTTTAAAGATGTTTATAATCTGCCTTTGCATTATCCTGTTCAACCCATTGTGTTTGGGTTTGATTTTCCAGGATATCCTAATGTTTTTCAAATATCCTATAACCCTGAGTATAAAACGGAGTTACAAAATGACATTCTAGCATTTTTCAAAAGTAAAGGATTCGATGATGAAATCTTATTAAAAAGATTGATTGGATCATACAAATACAAAGATATCTACAAAAAAGAGCTTCAACTAAAACGATTATTAGAAGCATTTACAGCTATTGTATTGTTTATCTCATTATTGGGTATGATTGCCATTAGTTTGTTTATTACCGAAAGTAAAACCAAAGAAATAGGCATTCGTAAAGTAAACGGTGCAACCATAAAAGAAATTATGATAATGCTTAATAAAGATTTTGTAAAATGGGTGTTTATTGCTTTTGTTATTGCTTGCCCAATTGCCTATTACGTTATGAGTAAATGGTTAGAGAGTTTTGCATATAAAACCAATTTAAGTTGGTGGGTATTTGTCTTGGCAGGTGTATTTACACTAATAATAGCCTTACTAACGGTAAGTTGGCAAACTTATAGAGCGGCAACAAGAAATCCTGTGGAGAGTTTGAGAGATGAATAATAAAAGTATAAAAAATGATGCTATTTAAAAATATAAAAATGTCTATTAGAAGGTTGAAAAACAATAGGCTACATGCTTTTCTTGGGGTTTTAGGGTTTTCTGCAGGATTCACCATGTGTTTAGCAATCGGTCTTTATATTTATGGAGAATATACTGTAGATACTTATCCTGAAAACCATAAGCGCATATTTAGAGTGTTTAACGCCAAAACAAATTCTTCAGATATTGATTATAATGTAAATGAGTTCTTAAAAAATAAGTTTGCTTCTATAGAAAATACTTGCCCAATTTATATAAACTCAAAATGGGAGGTTGATGTATATACAAAAGAGAAGTCAATATATATTAAGGAAGGGTTAATAGCTACAACAAATGATGTTTTTGATATGTTATCAATGCCTATAATAAAAAGCGTTTCTGATACACCTTTTATTGATAAGAATTCTTCAATTATTACAGAGTCTGTATCGAAAAAAATATTTGGTAATGCAAACCCACTAGGAAAAGCATTTAAGATAAATAGTTTTGAAACCGTTATTAGCGCTGTTATTAAAGATTTTCCTAATAATTCTAGTATTTCAGGAGGTATTTTACTTAATGCTGAAAACCCTGAGTTTAGATTAAATATGAGTTTTGTAAATGGAGAAATCATTACTTTAACCAATGTTTATCTTCTTTTAAAACAAAACCAATCACAAAAAGAGTTAGTTAATGTAATAAACAATTCTATTGGAAACCATATTAAAACAGTTCCAGAAATTTCTTTACAACCTATACAAGATATTTACTTTAACACACAAATTAAGGACAATAACAGGCATGGAAACAAGAGTTTAATTACTATACTTTCTATAATAGGAATCTTAATTTTATTGCTTTCCGTTATTAATTATGTCAACTATATAATGTCTTTACAACTTAAGCGCATTAAAGAAATAGGAATTCGTAAAGTAAATGGCGCAACAAGAATCAATATTGTAATTAATTATTTAATTGATGTATGTCTTTGGGTCTTTATTTCTTTTATGATATCGTTGATATTATTAAAAATATTAGTTCCTTATTTTAATCAGTTATTTCAAGAGCAACTAGATTTTCAGGCATTATCTGTCCCTACATTTATAATAAGTATCGTGTTGATATTAGCGGTTGTTATTTTAATATCGAGTTTGCCAATAATTATTTTATTAATACGATTCGATATTCAAAGTTTTTTAAAAAACAAGGCACATACAAATACCAACACTATAAGTAGAAGTCTTTTACCTGTTTTTCAATTGCTAATTGCGATGCTTCTTATTGTTGGAGCTATTGTAATTCAAAATCAAATTTTTTATGCTAAGCATATAAATTTAGGTTTTAATGATAACGAATTATTACATATAGATGTACCCTATAAAGCTTTAGATCCTGTTTTGTTTAAAGAAGAATTACTTAAAAACCCATCAATTCAAGATGTTAGTTTAAGTGGAGGAATCCCAGGAAATCTTAGCTCAAGTATGAAAAATCCAGATTGGAATTATACTCTTTATCAAATGGATATTGATGAATATTTTTTGAATACTATGCAGATAACGTTATTAAAAGGGCGAAATGTATCTAAAAATGATAGTAAACAATGTATTGTTAATGAAGCAACTTTAAAAGTTTTAGAAATTAAGAATTTTGAAAAGGAAAGAATCAAATATATGGACGATGATTTAGAAATCGTGGGTGTTGTTAAAGACTTTCACTTTGGGTCTATTCATGAAAAAATAGAGCCATTAATTATGAAATATAGCATTAATAGAGCTGTTAGTCTTAGAATAAATAAAACTAATATTTCAAAAACCATGACATATATTAATAAAACATGGAAAAGTATGGTTTCTGGAACACCTATAAAATATGAGTTTTATAACACTTCTTTTGATGCTATGTATAGAAAAGAAGAGAGACTTGCTAATGCCTGTACTCTATTTTCAATTATAGCAATTATAATTACTTGTCTGGGGCTTTTTGGGCAGATTATATTTTTAACAGATAAAAAGACCAAAGAAATCGGTATCCGCAAAGTAAACGGTGCTACCATAAAAGAGATTATGATGATGCTTAATAAAGGCTTTATAAAATGGGTGGGTATTGCTTTTGTTATTGCTTGTCCAATAGCTTATTACGCCATGAGTAAATGGTTAGAAAATTTTGCATATAAAACTAATTTAAGTTGGTGGGTATTTGCTTTGGCAGGCATATTTACATTAATAATAGCCTTATTAACGGTAAGTTGGCAAACGTATAGCGCAGCAACAAGGAATCCTGTAGAGAGTTTAAGAGATGAGTAAATAAAAGTATAAATAAGTCGTAATGGCAAAAGCATAAAAATAATCTGTAAAACAAATAATTATGATAAAAACAGAAAATCTTTCAAAAATTTTTAGAACCGAAGAGGTTGAAACCAAGGCGCTTAACAATGTGAATTTACATGTAGAAAAAGGCGAGTTTACAGCTATTATGGGGCCTTCTGGTTGTGGTAAATCTACGCTGTTAAACATTATTGGTTTATTAGATAACCCTACCGAAGGTACTTATACTTTTAACGGTAAAGAAGTAGGCAGTTTAAAGGAAAGCCAGCGTACGCAGGAGCGTAAAGGAAATGTTGGATTTGTATTTCAAAGCTTTAATTTAATTGATGAATTAACTGTTTACGAAAATGTAGAGCTACCATTAATTTACTTGAAAATAAAGGCTTCAGAACGTAAACGCATGATTATGGAAGTGCTAGAGCGCATGAAAATGGGTCATAGAACTAAGCATTTTCCACAACAATTATCAGGAGGTCAGCAACAACGTGTTGCCATAGCTCGTGCTGTGGTTGCCAATCCTAAATTAATATTAGCCGATGAGCCTACAGGTAATTTAGATTCTAAAAACGGTAGAGATGTTATGGAATTATTAACCGAATTAAACCGTGAGGGGGCAACCATTGTAATGGTAACGCATTCAGACCATGATGCTAATTATGCTCACCGTATTATTAATTTATTTGATGGTAAGATCGTAACAGAAACTAGAAAAGATCCTGCTTTAGTGTAAGACTCTTTCCTTCGTTTTTTAATTCTTGCTTAAATACTTAAACTATGCTTAAACATTATATAAAATTTGCTTTCAGAAACTTTAGATCTAACAAAGTCATATTTGCCGGTAGTTTGGCAACGCTTTGTTTGGGAGCGTTGTGTATTTCTCTTTTGTTTTCCTATGTTCATAATGAATTGACCATGGACGATTTCCATAAAAGAGAAAAGGATATTTATATGGTTATTATGAAGGAATCTCCTAAAAGCGATTGGAGTAACCCGTATAGATTTATACCTGAAGATTATCCTGAAATTGAAAGTGCTACATCTTTAATTTTTTATAAAGAGAATGATACAAAATTAAAATATAATGAGAATATTTATTTGCCTAAAGGGATGGTGGTAGATAGTAGTTTTTTTAAGGTATTCGATTTTAAACTTAAATATGGTGATAAAAATACCATTTTAGAGGATGCAGAATCTATCATTTTAAGTAAGAATTATAGTAAGAAACTTTTTGGAGAAAGTAATCCTATTGGACAAAGTGTTTATATAGAAACACGAATGTATCAAGGAACACATACGGTAAAAGGTATCATTAATATACCTTCCAATAGCTCTTTAAAGTTCGATTATATTATTCCTTATGAGAAAAGGACTTATGGTTACGGACGTATAAGTGTCCCCTTTTTTAAAGGACAAAAAGGCTTTAATAGAAAAGCGTTTGGTTTAAAAATAAAAGAGTCCAATAATAAAGTTCCAAATTTTTATCCTCAATTAACCGAAAGTATTACTTCTATAAAAAGTCTTGATGATTTATACTTTAGTACGGAGTTAAATGGTTTAAAAAAGTATTCGGAATTTAGTTCAGGGAATAAAAAAAATATAGATATACTAATAGTTATTATGCTGGTTATACTATTTGTGTCTATTCTTAATTATTCTAATATTCAAATTGTTAATACCAATGCGGTACTTAAAAATATTGCTATATCTAAAGTAAATGGTGCTTTAAAACGGCACATTGTATGGCAAAAAATTATTGAAACCTTTATTATTATTACACTGTCTACGTTGTTTATTAGTATAGGTTATAACTTGATACTTCCATGGTTTAATAATTTTGTTGGAGTTTTGTTAGCGCCTCCAATTTGGAAAATATTATTAGTTAATGCCTTTATTCTTTCTATTATAACCCTAATAGGTTTAGTGTATCCAATGCTTATTATTAATAGGTTTTCTGCAATTAAAAATCTTAAGCGAAATGCTTCTATGTCTAAAAAAATAACAGGAAAACAAGTTACTGTTATTTTACAATATGCTATGGCCTTTTTGTTGTTAATATCTTCCATTATAGTAAACAATCAGTTAAAACTAATGCTAGATAAAGACCTTGGTTTTAATTACGACGAAATGTTGAAAGTAAAACTTTTTTACGAGCCCCCTTTTAATTTTGAAAGCAGAGACTGGAGTAAGGAAAAAAGACAGGAAGAAAGAGAAAAGGCTTTAAAAATACCAAAGTATATAAATGACAGATTAGCAGAAATATCTGAAATAGATAAATTGTCTCAAGGACGTTCACCTATAGATGTTTTTCCTATAGATTGGAAACCTAAAGCGGGTGATGTTGAATATGAAACACTTAATTCTCTTGTTGTAACACCTAACCATCGAAATATATTTGAATTTGAGATAGTTAAAGGACGCTTTTTTGAAGATGACTTAGATAAACAACGTAGTCAAAAAATAGTAATTAATGAAACTGCTAAAAAACATTGGAATATAAAAGATATAGAAACTACAAATATTAGTAATAGAAATTGGGGTGATTATGAGATAATTGGTGTTGTTAAAGATTTTAATTATGAGCATCTATCGGTAAAACCAAAACCACTTATTATGGTTTATTTTGAAGATTTTGAAGCCGAATATTTTATAAAATTTCATAAAGGAACTATTTCTGATGGGATTCAGAAAATAGAAGCTTTGTTTAAAGAGATAAATCCTAATCAAGTTTTTAAATACACCTTTTTAAGTGACGAAATAGCAGTGCTCTACCAAAAAGAAAAACGTTTAAGTACCATTTACATGGTATTTACCATTATTGCTTTGTTAATTTCTGCTATTGGTTTGTTTACTATTGCTCTATATGATACGCAAAGGCGTGTAAAAGAAATTGGCATCCGTAAAGTAAATGGAGCTACCATTAAAGAAATTTTATTTATGCTTAACAAGGACTTTGTAAAATGGGTGATTATTGCTTTTGTTATTGCATGCCCCATTGCATATTTTGCCATGAGTAAATGGTTAGAAAATTTTGCATATAAAACCAGTTTAAGTTGGTGGGTATTTGCTTTAGCAGGCTTGTTTACATTAATAATTGCCTTACTAACGGTAAGTTGGCAAACCTATAAAGCGGCAACAAGTAATCCTGTGGAGAGTTTGCGGGATGAGTAAATAATGAATGGTTATTTCGAGGAAAGAAATAATATGTTTTAAGAACAAAAAAAGGTGAGCAATAAGGCTCACCTTTTTAGGGTTAGGGTGTTAGTTACTTTTAATTTATAATTTTTGTAAATTTTCTATCATTTAGATAGCAAACCATTTTGTATTTTCCTTTTTCTAAACCAACTAGCTTGTATGCTCTTTTAATATCTTTTGTGTTTTTAATTTTTTCAGAATATACAAGTTCTGTATCTGAAGAAAAGTTAGAATTTGAATAAAAGATTTGTACTTTAAAAGATTCATCATTCAAAGCAAGTTGTGTTAAGTAAACTAAGTTACCTACTACTCTAGTAAAAGGTTTGTAGATTATTTTTTCATTTTCCTTGTTAAAAGTAACAATACTAGATTTTACAGAGAAAGGAATGGTGTCAATTTCCATATCTTTTTCTAGTTCAAAAATATAAGCACCATCTGGAAGCGTAGTTAAATCGAATCCTTTTGTGTAAGTTCCTTGTTTTTGAATTAGCTCTTTATATAATATGATTCCGTTATCATCTATAATAGATAATAGGTTCCCTTCTTTTACATCGTAAAAAGTAAGTGAGGTTCTGTTTGCATCATTTTTAACTGTAAATGATTCTTCATTTGCGAAACTTAACAAGGTAGCAAGCATAGTTACCATTAAGATTCCTTTTTTTGTGTTTTTAATTACGTTTTTCATAATTTGGAGTTTTAATAACGTTCAACACTGCAAATATAGAATCGATACATTGTTTGTAAAACATTGATTTTAATGAATTTATGTGCTATTTTATCTGTTATTTTTACATCATGTTTATGTTAATTAAATTACCATAGTTCTGGGGTAATAGAATATATTTTTAAAGAGACTGTTAATTTTTGTTTTAACAGAAATTTTATATTCTGTATTAAAAAAGCTAGTCTAAATAAATGCGGAGGAATTTAATTCTGAAGAAAATTATAAATTAAAATACTTGTTTTAATTATAACAGAAATAGTAATGAGAGAAGAATATAAAGCAAAAAAAAGTGAGCCACCACAGCTCACTTTACCAACTAAACTAAATAAGACATTAAACTAATTATTAATGAATTTTGTAAACTCTTTACCGTTCGAGTTAAATACTATTTTAAATTTTCCTTTTTTCAATCTGTAAGCAAG
>NZ_JBISCC010000016.1:0-246 GCF_044385915.1 Thalassobellus citreus
GCATCAGAAACATTGTAAGTAATAATATAAGTACCTGCTACATTAGAATTAACAGTATCACCACCAATAACAATGTTTGCAGAAATGTCACCATCTTTATTATCAGAAGCTGTAGCACCTAATTCAGAATAAGTATCACCAACGTTAATATCGATAGACGCTGCTCCTGTAAGAGTAATAACAGGTGTCGTTGTATCAGGAATCACATTTACCGTTCTAGTAACTTGTGTTGCAGGATTTCCAGCC
>NZ_JBISCC010000027.1:0-368 GCF_044385915.1 Thalassobellus citreus
TTGTTGGTATGACTTTTACTCCATTGGCTTGCATGGATTTTATATAATCATCAAAAGATTTGGGTTTGAATTGTTTCATAGTCAGGTCATGCCTGCGTTTGATCTCAGTTCGTATTTCTTTTAGATTAAATTCCTTTTCAAATTGGATTTGCTTAACGGTGGTCAGTCCCATATGTTCTGCTGTTTTTTCCGCTGCCAATTGACTTCGTTTCCCAATAAAACTGTCATTATAAGCAACGCCTTTAAAGTCGATACGATTGACATATAAATGAATGTGCTTATGTTCTTTATCCTGATGTACAAATGCTATAGCTTGCCGTTCCTTTAATTGCATCTCTTTTATAAATTGTCTTGTTATGGCTTCTAAT
>NZ_JBISCC010000035.1:0-270 GCF_044385915.1 Thalassobellus citreus
TGATGTGGCTGGAAATCCTGCAACGCAAGTTAATAGAACAGTGAATGTGATTCCTGATACAACGGCACCTGTTATTACTCTTACGGGAGCAGCGTCTATCGATATTAATGTTGGTGATACTTATTCTGAATTAGGCGCTACAGCTTCTGATAATAAAGATGGTGACATTTCTGCAAACATTGTTATTGATGGTGATACTGTTAATTCTAATGTAGCAGGTACTTATATTATTACTTACAATGTTTCTGATGCGGCTGGAAATCCTGCAAC